>CAYMLN010000027.1:0-11192 GCA_964391045.1 uncultured Saprospiraceae bacterium | reverse complement strand
CCGCCGGTAATATTCCAATGCCTCACGCCGTGTCGGCTTGTCACTGTGGCTGACAAACGGCACGTCGCCGATCTCGAGCAGGACGGAGGTGGAGAAGAAGGTCATGTTGGTCGGAAACCGGTACAGGGTGTTGACCAGCATGCCCTTGTCGATGAGCAGGGCGTCCAGGCCGGCCTGGCCCGCCTCGATGGCTACCGCAAGGCCGATCGGGCCGGCGCCAACGATGATGAGGTCGTATCGGTGTTCAGTATTCATGGCTGCGGGTCCGAAATTACGGATTGGACATTTCGCGCGACGACCGGGGGGGATTCCGGGCTTTGCCCGGTCGGGGATAATGCTAATTTTGGCGGTCACCATTTCTCACCCTTCCGCATGGACGCACCGCACAAGCCCTATATCCCCGCCGACAAGGTCCTTCCCGAGACCACGCTCAAGGCCTTCATTCTCGGCGCGGTGCTCTCGGTCATCCTCGCCGCGGCCAATGCCTATCTCGGCCTATTTGCGGGCATGACGGTATCAGCGTGCATCCCGGCCGCCGTGATCTCGATGGTCGTGCTGAAGATGTTCAAGCACAATAACATCCTCGAGAATAATATCGTCCAGACCGCTGCCTCGGCCGGCGAGGCGCTAGCGGCCGGCGCGATCTTCACGTTTCCCGCCCTGATCCTGCTCGGGCATTGGACGAAGTTCAATTACCTCGAGACCATGTTGATCGCCCTGTGCGGCGGCGTGCTTGGCGTGTTGTTCACGATCCCGCTGCGCAACGCGCTCATCGTGCAGCAGCAGCTCAAGTTTCCCGAAGGGATCGCCACGGCGGAAGTGCTGAAGAGCGGCGAAGAGGCCGGTAAGTCGGTTCGCTACCTCGTAATGGGCGCGTTGCTCGGCGCCGGTCTCAAGTTTGCCGAAGGCGGCCTGCGCCTGTGGCACAGCATCGCGGAAGCGGCGACCGCCTTTGGCGGCAAGTTCTACGGCTACGTGGGCCTCAACCTCTCCCCGGCCCTGATGGGCGTCGGGTATATCGTGGGCCTGTGGATCTCATTCCTCGTCTTTCTCGGCGGCGTCATCAGCTGGTGGGTGGCCATCCCGATCTACCTCATGGTCAACGGCATGCCGGCCGGCGAGGCATGGACGGTGGTCGGCGGAAACGTCTGGGCCGAGCAGATCCGCTATCTCGGCGTCGGCGCGATGGTCATCGGCGGCCTGTGGGCGCTGGTTTCCCTGGCCAAGCCGATCACCGCGGCGGTCAAGAACGGTTTCGCCGCGCTGCGGCAGTCGAAGTCGAACGAAAAGGCGATCCGCACCGAGCGCGACATGCCGATGGGCCAGGTGGTCATCGCCATCGGCGCGATGATCGTGCCGATTTTCATCATCTACCTGCGTGAGATCCACGACGTGCCCGTGACGTTGTTCATGTCCGTGCTCATGATCCTCGCCGGCTTCATCTTTTCCGCCGTCGCCGGCTACATGGCCGGACTCGTGGGCAGTTCGAACAACCCGATCTCCGGCGTGACGATCGCCACGATCCTCACGTCTTCACTCATCTTGTTGGCCCTCATGGGCAAGAGTTCGACCAGCGGCCCCGTCGCGGCGATCATGATCGGCGCTGTGGTCTGCTGTGCAGCCGCCATCGCCGGCGACAACCTCCAGGACCTCAAGGCCGGCTACATCGTCGGCGCGACCCCGCGCGCGCAGCAGATCATGCTCATGGTCGGTGTCGTGGCCGCGGCGCTGGCCCTGCCCGCGATCCTCAACCTGCTCAACACGGCATACGGGATCGGCGTCCAAAGCGGACGCGAGAATTTCCTCCAGGCGCCACAGGCCTCACTGATGGAAAGCGTGGCCCGCGGCGTGTTCCAGGGCGGCCTGCCGTGGAAGATGATCTACGGCGGCATGGCGATAGGCGCGGGCATCATCATCATCGACCAGATCCAGGCGGCCCGGAAGAGCGAGTACCGCGTGCCGGTCCTCGCCGTCGCGGTGGGTATCTACCTGCCATTTGACCTCTCCGCCACGATCATGGTCGGCGGACTCATCGCATGGGCCATCGCCCGCTACCAGAAGCGCCACAAGGCGGAAGCGCATCCCGACGAGGCGACCGCCGCCTCGCGCACCGAGCGCACGGGACTGCTGTTTGCCTCGGGCCTGATCACAGGCGAGGCGCTTATCGGCATCCTGCTCGCCCTGCCGATCGTCATCTGGGAACGCAACATCTTCGACCTGGGGATCACGCTGCCCGCGATCGCGGGCGTGCTCGGCCTGGCCGCCGCGAGTTTCTGGCTCTACCGGTCGACCGTCGGCAGTTACCGCCGGGGTTGAGCGGATCATATTACGCATCCGATAATTTCATATAGGGTTTTTCCCGATATATCACGGGGGATTTGTACATTGAGGGTGCATTTCATACACCCGACAGTCTCGCCATGAAATCCCTCTCCATGGTGTTGGCCTTGGGGCTCATCTCGACCCAGGCCTTCGCCCAATCCCCCGCCCGGATGCCCGTGCCCGCAACGGTGCAGGAGCAATTCGATCTTCTTTATCCCGAGGCCCGCAAGACCCGATGGTCGGAACAGGAAGGGATGTATGCGGCGCACTTTCGCAACCAGAAGCACAAGACCATCATCATCCTCGATGAGGCCGGTACCGTCAAGCGCATCGAGGCGGACATCCGCGTCTCCGCGCTGCCGAAAAAAGCGTCCGCATTTCTCATGGAGGAGGCAGATGCCAAGCGCATCCGACAGGCGACGATCATCGCGCCGACGGACGGCGAGATTACGTTCGAGGCCGATATCAGCCCGGCCGGGGAATATGTCTTCGACAGCGACGGGGAGCTTATCGCACGCCGGGAAAATTGACTTTCGTATCCCGCTGACCCGATCGCTCCATTGCCACCTAATATGATCTGCGAGAATCTGCGCGATCTGCGGGAGATTTCCGCTTTGGCTCCCGCAGATCCCGCAGATGAACTGATATTGCCTGGGAATTGACCCGGTCATGTGTTTCGCGAGTCGTATCCTTTGGCGCCGATCTCACTATTGCGACGAGAAACCATCAGCGAGAATCTGCGCGATCTGCGGGAGATTTCCGCTTTGGCTCCCGCAGATCCCGCAGATCACCGCAGACGAACTGGCATTGCCTGGGAATTGACCCGGTCATGTGTTTCGCGAGTCGTATCCTTTGGTGCCGATCTCACTATTGCGACGAAAAACCATCAGCGAAAATCAGCGCGATCTGCGGGAGATCTCCGCTTAGGTTCCCGCAGGTCACCGCAGATGACCCGGCAGCACGCCATGTCAGTCCGCAAACTGAATCCGGACGAGGTTGATCTTGTTGCTTCGCTCGCTCGGAACGATACATTCGTTATAGGCGACCTGCTCCCCATCGCGGAAACGCATCTTGAGCCGGTGGTAATCGGTATTGAAGATCGTCTTCCGCTCGAGGTGCCCCGTGCCCGTCACCTCATACCCGCCGATGGTATTTTCCTGTTTGATCTCGTCGTTGAACAGGAATTTCAACTTCTCCGGGCTCCGGAAGAGGAAGAAGGAGGAATAGCGGGCATTGTCATCCTGTGAATACTGCTTCTTGCGCAGCACCTGGCGCCAGTGCTCGGTGCCGTCCGGATTGACGGCCATGAGGATCACATCCTCGTAGTAATAGTCGATCCAGCCGCCTGCCGCGTAGGTGTCGATGCCGCGCCGCATGGGCATGGTCGACCGGCGGGCATATTCGCGGCTCATCTCGGCGATGAGGATCGCGCCGCCATCCTGGCGGAGTGCGACATCCCGTACCCGGAAATCGCTCAGTCCCTTGTCGAGGGTGACATTGCGCCCGTATACGGCGCTGAGGAGGTCGAGATCAAACGGGAGCAGGGTGACGGCTGATGGCCGGTCCGGAAAGAGGCGGCCGAAGAAGAACCCAAGCGCGCGGCCGAGGTTGCGGTCGGTATAGAATCCGGACAGCACCAGGCAGCCGTTCAGATTGTCGAAATCCGCGTGATAGTCGTAGACCTGCATGCCGCCGATGGGTACGCTTTCCTGCCGGACGACGCCCGGTTCGGCGGGCACGGTGTAGAACAGCTCCAGGTTCTGGAACCTGTTCTCAGCATTGCCGGGCCGCATCAGGACGTACATCGCGCCCGCATTGGTCACGAGCATGTTATTGTAGTCGCGGTAGAGATTCTTGCCCTGGAAAACGATCGACGCTTTCCAGAGCAGTGTCCGCGTCACGAGGTCATAGCTCCAGCAACGCAATACCTGCTGGTCTTCGGTAAAGATGAGCACCTTGGTCTTGTCTTCCGAAACCTTGAGGTAGACCTGGGGCGTGAGGAATACACTCTCGATGACCGCGATGTCGGCACTATCGATGGTGTTGGCCTGTCCGTCGAAGACGCGGTGGAAGATCCGGAAGTCACCGCGGTCGCGCAGGCCGCAGACGAGGTGGAACTCGTCCTCACCGCCGATGGCGCGCAGGATATTGACCCGCTTGTCGCCGAGGAAGATCTCCCGGTCCCACTTGACGAACATCTTGTCGTCAAGGGCCCAGGCCGAGAACCGCTGGCCTTCCTGGATGAAAAACAGGAGGCTCTTGTCGACCCAGCCGAGCAATTCGACGTTCATCGCGTCGCGCATCGTAATGTCGGGCGAGATCGTGACCACCTGTCCGCGGACGCCCGGATGAACGCATAGCAGCAGCGCGACCGCCATGGCGCGTATCGTACACGACGAGGCCGTCGGGGCACACAACCGTAACGTAAGCAGGACAGCGCGCAGGATCATAATGCCGAATATACCGTATAACGCCAAAGCGGGGCAAAGGATGCGCGAAATGCGGCCGCTTTCGGCCCGGTCGGCCTGAACATGTATTTTTGTCGGCCAATAGCCCTTGCTTATGACGCCGTTGATTGAATGCGTACCCAATTTCAGCGAAGGCCGCCGGCCCGAGGTGATCGACGCCATCGCCCACAGCATTCGCCAGGTCGCCGGCGCACGGCTCCTGGATGTCGACCCCGGCAAGGCGACCAACCGGACCGTCATGACCATCGCGGGTTCACCTGACGATGTGATCGAGGCCGCTTTCCAGGCCATCCGCACCGCTGCGACGCTGATCGACATGCGCCAGCATACGGGCGAGCATCCCCGGATGGGCGCAACGGACGTGTGCCCGCTCATCCCCATCCGCGGCATCACCATGGAGGAAACCGTCGCGCATGCCCGTCGCCTGGGCGAACGCGTTGGCCGGGAACTCGGCATCCCGGTCTATCTCTACGAGGCGGCCGCATCAACACCGGCCCGGAAAAACCTCGCCGATGTTCGCGCCGGCGAGTACGAAGGGCTGGCCGAGAAGATGCGCGACCCGGCCTGGTCACCGGATTTCGGTCCGTCCGCCTTCAATGCGTCGGCCGGTGCCACGGTGATCGGCGCACGCGATTTCCTGATCGCCTATAATGTCAACCTCAACACACGGTCGACCCGCAAGGCCCACAGCGTGGCCTTCGACATCCGCGAGAAAGGCCGTGTGAAGCGCAGCGGCCATCCGGTCACCGGCGACATTGTCTATGACGCCAGCGGCGAAGCCGTGCGCGAGCCCGGCCTGTGCAAGGGCGTGAAGGCCATCGGCTGGTACATCGAGGAATACGGCCTGGCCCAGGTGTCGATGAACATCACCGACATCCGCCAAACTTCGTTGCATGCTGCCTTCGAGGCATCCGTGCAGAGTGCCACCGCAAGGGGCATGCGCGTCACGGGCTCCGAACTCGTCGGCCTCGTCCCGCTCAATGTCATGCTGGATGCCGGGCGCTATTTCCTGCGCAAGCAGGGCGTCAGCACGGGCGTCTCCGATGCGGAGCTGATCCATATCGCCGTCAAGAGCATGGGCCTTGACGAGCTGGGCCCTTTCGATCCCCACAAGAAGATCATCGAGTACCTGCTGGAGGCGGAGGCACCGCCCCGGTTGGTCAATATGACGATGCGCGGGTTTGCTGCAGAGCTTGCAGCGGACACGCCAACACCCGGCGGGGGGTCTGCCGCAGCCTACGTAGGCGCGTTGGCCGCATCCCTCGGCGCGATGGTCGCTAACCTGAGCGCCAACAAACGCGGTTGGGAGGACAAGCTGGAGTACTTCTCCGGCTGGGCCGAGCAGGGACAGGCCGCGAGCCAGCGGCTCCTGCAACTCGTCGATGAAGACACAGCGGCGTTTAATGTCCTGATGGATGCCTTCCGCATGCCGAAGGAGTCCGACGAAGACAAGAAGGCACGATCAGCCGCCATCCAGGCCGCTACGCTGACTGCCATCCGGGTGCCTCTCGAGACGCTTCGGGCCGCCACCGGCCTGATGGACATGCTGGAGGCGATGGCGCGGGATGGGAACCCCAACTCCGTCTCCGATGCCGGCGTCGGTGCGCTGTGCGCGCAGGCCGCAGCAGAAGGCGGCTGGTTTAACGTCCACATCAATCTCGGCGGACTGAAAGACAAGACTGCCGGCGCCCATCTGGCCGCAGAGGCCGACCGCCTGCTCGCGGAATGCAAGGCCCGCGTCGCCCAGATCCTCGATATCGTGCGCAAGTCCATCGCTTCCTAACCCCGATCCGCGATGCCGATTATCCGTCCCGTCAACGGCATCATGCCGGTCTTCGGACAAGATTGTTTCCTGGCCGACAACGCCGTGATCGTCGGCGACGTGGTGATGGGCGATGCCTGCTCCGTCTGGTGGAGCGCCGTCGTCCGCGGCGACGTCAACGCGATTCGCATCGGGCACCGCGTCAACATCCAGGACGGCGCCGTGATCCACTGCACCTACCAGAAATCACAAACCATAATTGGCAACGACGTCTCGATCGGACACAACGCGATCGTGCACGGATGTATCATTCACGACGAAGTGCTCGTGGGCATGGGCGCCATCATCATGGACAATGCCGTCGTGGAGACGCATGTGCTCGTGGCCGCCGGCGCGGTCGTGTTGGAGAATGCCGTGCTGGAATCCGGCTGGATCTACGCCGGGACGCCGGCGCGCAAGATCAAGCCGCTCGATCCGGACAACAAGCAGTTCTTCATCACCCGCACCGCGGCGAATTACATGGAATATGCGCGTTGGTTCACATCGGCGGATAATGGGTCCGGGCAGCGGGACCCGGATGTCGAACGTTAGGGGAGGGACCGTCGGGCCGCAATGCCGGGCATTACAACAAGGGGTTGTTGCCGTGCGTTAACAAGAATCCAGAGAAAAAATTCAACACCGATATGAAAAACCTGATTACACTTTGTTTGACGGCCTTCTTCGGCCTGTCCGGCATGGCATCCGTGTATGCCCAAAATGACAACCCTTGGTTTGGCCTCCGCGGAGGCGTCGTAATTTCGAAGGCGGACTTCAAGGGCGGCATGCTCGACGTTGATTCGAAGAGCAAGTTCGGCCTCGATCTGGCTGCCGTGTTTGATTTCCCGATCGGTGATGTCTTTTCTTTTGGGCCTGAAGTGCACTGGGTCCAGCGGAACACCGACGCCGAAGGCAGTACGCCGTCGCAGAATTTCACCCAGAAGTTGGATTACATCCATGTGCCCGTCCTGCTTCGCCTTCATTTCGGACGGCCCTCAGGCCTGCAGGTCTTTGCCGGTCCCAGCATGGACTACTTGCTCGGCGCAAAACTCGACTTCGAGGATGAGACCATTGATGACCAGGATATCGAGGATAATTATACCGAGCTCACCTTCGGGGGCGTGCTCGGTGCCGGGATCCAACTCGGCCCCGTCCTCCTGGATGTACGCTATAATATCGGATTCGGGGATATCTATGACGCCGACATCGATGACCTCGATATCAAGACCCAGGATTTCGGCGCGGGCGTGACGTTCATGTTCTGAGCCGCGCAGGACGAATCCTTTCCCAACGTCCAGCAGAACCCCTCCCCGGTTATCCGGAGAGGGGTTCTCTTTTTGCCGGACACCGCCTCCAAACTGCGTGGCTTGGTGCCAGCCGGCCATATGGCATAAGGTGGCCCCACCCGCCAGAATTGCGTACTTTTGGCCTCCTCATGAGTTCCGTGAAGGACACGATCGACTTGTCCCGGGTCCCCCGGCACGTAGCTGTCATAATGGACGGCAACGGGCGCTGGGCCCAGGAACACGGCCAGCCGCGCGTGCTCGGGCACCGCTCCGGCGTGGATGCCGTGCGCACTATCGCCGAGGCCGCGGCCGAGATCGGGGTGGAGTGGCTCACGCTGTATGCCTTTTCGACGGAAAACTGGAACCGGCCCGTCCTTGAGGTCAACGCCTTGATGGACATCCTCGTCGACGCGGTGACCCGCGAGATCGAGACGATGAACCGGAACAACATCCGCCTCAATCTCATCGGCGACATCGACCGGCTTCCGCCGGCCACGGCCAATGCCATGCGCAAGGGGCTCGAGGACACCCGGCACAACAAGCGCATGACGCTGACGCTGGCCCTCAATTACTCCAGCCGGTGGGAGATCACCGAAGCCGTGCGCGAGGCGGTTCGCCGCGCCGCGGCCGGCGAGCTCAAGCCGGAGGACGTCTCCGAGACCTTCGTCAGCGGCCTGCTCAGCACGGCCGGCATGCCCGATCCGGAGCTCCTCATCCGGACCAGCGGCGAGTTGCGTATCAGCAATTATCTCCTTTGGCAGATCGCCTATACCGAACTCTTCTTTTCCGACGTGTTCTGGCCGGATTTTGACCGCGAGGCCTTCTTTGGGGCCATTCTCGATTACCAGGGGCGCGAGCGCCGGTTCGGGAAGATCAGTGAACAACTCATCTCCTAATCCCGGACCTGAACAACACGCCATCCGCAGTGAACGTTTTTGACGCAGTCAACCGCTTTTTACGCATGCCCCGACAGCCGTCCGCTGCCCTGCTCGTCCTGTTCCTGATGCTCCCGGCCCTGTGGTCGGCGATCAGCGCGCAGGTCCCGGGCGAACCGGAAAAATTCGAGATCGGCGGCGTCGAGGTGACCGGCACGTTCAATTCCGATCCCAATGCCCTCAAGGCGGTCGCCGGCCTCCAGGTCGGCCAGCTCATCCGCATCCCGGGGCCGGAGATCACGCGCGCCATGCAGAACCTCTGGAAACTGCGCCTCTTCGACGACGTGCAGATCGTGCAGGACAAGCGGGTCGGCAGCGTCGTCTTCCTCTCGATCCACCTCACCGAACGCGCCCGCCTCTCCGGCTGGTCGTTCAAGGGCGTGCGACAGGGCTCCCATGCCGACCTCAACGACGTCGTCAAGCCTTTCCTCATCAAGGGGCAGGTTGCCGGCATGGCCATGCAGCTCAATGCCAAGCGCGCCATCGAGAAATATTTCATCGAGAAGGGCTACCTCGACGTCCAGGTCAGCATCCGCGAGGAACCGGCCACGGACCGCGCCAATTCGGTCAACCTGATCATCACGATCGACACGCGGGAAAAGATCACGATCGACGAGATCATCTTCAACGGCAATGAAGTCGTTTCGGACGCCAAGCTGAAGAAGCTGCTCAAGGACACGAAGATGAAGTCCAACCTCCTGAAGGCGTCGAAATTCACGGAGGAGAACTTCCGCAACGATAAACAGGCGGTGCTGGATTATTACCACACCATCGGGTATCGCGACGCGCAAATCTACCGGGACTCCCTCTGGCGCGACGCCGAAGGCAAGCTGCGGATCGCCGTCCACATCGACGAAGGGCGCCGCTACTACTTCGGCAAGATCACCTGGAAAGGCAACACGATCCAGACCGACGATGCGCTGACCCGCGTGCTCGGCATTCGGCCGGGCGACGTCTTCAATGAAGAGTTGCTCAGCACGCGCCTCACGTTCAGCCTCGACGGCCGCGACGTGAGTTCCCTCTACATGGACGATGGCTATCTCTTCTTCAACTGCGAGCCGACCGAGGTGTCCGTGCATGGCGATACGATCGACATGGAGATGCGCATTTTCGAGGGTCCGCAGGCCACCATCGACGAGGTCATCATCAAGGGCAACACGCGCACGCACGAGCATGTGATCCGGCGCGAACTCCGTACCCAGCCGGGACAAAAGTTCAGCCGCTCTGATATCATCCGCTCACAGCGACAGATCATCGCGCTGGGGTATTTCAATCCGGAGAACCTCGGCATCCAGACGCCGGTCGACCAGACCAACGGGACCGTGGACATCATCTACGAGGTCGAGGAACGGCCGTCGGACCAGCTCGAGCTCAGCGCCGGTTGGGGCGGCACGGGCCAGAGCCGGATCATCGGGACACTCGGCGTCACGTTCAACAACTTCTCCCTGCGCAACATTTTCAACCGCGATGCGTGGAGTCCCCTTCCGCAAGGCGATGGCCAACGCCTCTCGATGCGCGCGCAGACCAACGGTGAATTTTTCCAGTCCTACAACTTCTCGTTTACCGAACCCTGGCTCGGCGGCAAGAAGCCCAACTCCTTCACCCTCGGCGGTGCGCTGACCAAGTTCAACGAGACGAACTTCGGCCGCGGCAAGCTGACCATCGGACGCGCCTTCGTCGGCCTCGGGACGCGCCTCAAGTGGCCGGACGACAACTTCGTGTCGAACACCACGCTCAACTTCGAGAACCTCGACCTCTTCAACTACTTCACGGCCGACTTCCGGGCGGCCGACGGCACGCAGATCATCAACGGCCTGTACCACAACTTCTACATCCAGCAGACGATCACGCGCACGACGATCAACGACCCGACCTTCCCGCGGTCCGGCTCGATGATCAGCCTGTCGCTCCAACTCACCCCGCCCTACACGGCGTTCGGCCGGGATATCGACCAGGCGCTCGCGACGGAGAATTATGAGGAGGTGTACAAGTGGGTCGAATACCACAAGTGGCGGCTCGACATGGAATGGTACACACCGCTGGCGGGCAAGCTCACGCTCAAGACCGGCGCGAAGATGGCTTATCTCGGCGCGTACAACAGCAACATCGGCGCCCCGCCGTTCGAGCGTTTCGAGGTCGGCGGCGACGGGTTGAGCAACCAGCAGTTTGCCATCACCGGCAAGGACATCATCGCCACGCGGGGTTACGAAGTGGGCGACCTGGCGGCCAATGCCAACGGGGGCGCGACGATCTTCAACAAGTTCACGGTGGAGCTTCGCTACCCGCTCTCGCTCAACCCGGGGTCCACGATCTTCGGCCTCGTCTTCGCCGAAGGGGCCAACGCCTGGAAGGAATTCCGCGATTACAGCCCGTTTGACCTCTA
>CAYMLN010000026.1:2798-11281 GCA_964391045.1 uncultured Saprospiraceae bacterium | reverse complement strand
TCGGGAAAGGCCTCGAAGATGATATGTCCGCCGCTGACCAGCCGGGTGCCGATCTCCTCGCCGTTGCCGGTCACGACGACGAAATCGCCCGGCAGGTTGGCATAGTCAAAGAAGACGTCGAGCCGATAGGTGGAATCTGTCACGCAATCGCCGAGATCCACGCTCACATTCGTGATCTCGCATTGGTTGAAGGTCGAGCAGTCCGGTGCGACGTAGGTGTAGCTGTCGCAGCAGTCCGGCGCACCCTGGGCGCAAACGATCAGGCTGATGGTATCACTTTCGAGTGTCGGGAAGTGTTCGATGCGGATGAAGTCCGGCTGGACAGCATATGTCCCGATGACGACACCGTTGGCCGTGATCACGACCGAGTCTGCGGGAAGATTGAGATGATCGAAAACGACATCGAGCCGATACGTCGAATCCGAATTGCACTCGCCGGCTTCGGCAAAAAGGTCGGTGATATGGCAAACCGGGCCCTCGCAGAGCATTTGCTCCACCACGATCTCGCTGCAGCAAGTCGGCAGGTCATTGATACACACCGTGAGCAGCCCCTGTCCGTCCCCTTCGGGGATGTTGTTGATGACCACGGGCAATGCTTCGTAGTTGAAGAAACCCAGGAAGACGCCATCGAAGAAGACGTCGACGAAATCGCTCGGGGCGTTTTCCGTGTAGATCTCGAGCGCGATCGCAAACGTGCTGTCGGAGACGCATTCCAATGGGGCGTATGCGAGTTCGGTGATCGCGCACGCGCATGACGGCCCCTCGAAGACCAGTGTCTGGCAGCAGTTCGGATCGTCATTGTCGCATACGGTCACGGTATCGGGCGCCTCGCCGTTGGCCGGAAACTCGAGGATCGTCAGCGGCAGGTCGCTGTATTCGAATGCGCCAAAGAATGCGCCGTTGGCCCACAGGTCGAAGCTGATCCCGCTCACGCCCTGGTGATCGAAATCGACGGCCAGCGAATACGTGCCATTGCCGGTGCATTCGATCGGTTCAGCCACGAGATTGCTGATCTCGCAGATGTCCTCGCACTCGAGGAAACCGATCTCGATGGAGTTGAAGCAGAATGGATCGCTGAGGTCCGTGACAACGAATTCGAGGTATTCCGAGCCGTCGCCCGGGAAGGGGCCGATAAGCACGGGCAGGTCCTCGTATTGGTAGGTGCCGTAGTTGTTCCCGTTGCCCGTCACCTCGAAGCCTTCCGCCGAGACGTTGTTGTAATCGAAATCCAGCTCGACGAAGATCTCGTCCTCGGCATTACACGGCTGGGGCACGGCCTCGAGGTTGTAGATCAGGCAACCGGCGCAAAGGAGCGCCTCATAGCTGACGGTGGCGCAGCAGCCGGGTACGTCGTTATCGCAGACGGTCACGAGGTCGTAGAATTCGCCCGAGCCTTCATAGGCGGACAGGGTGATCGGGAGATCGTCGTAATTGTAGGTGCCGTAGTAGAAGGTCGGCGACAGCACGCTGAAGCCATGATCGCCTTCGCCTTCGATATCGATCCCGATTTCCAGGGCGTAAGCTTCATCGCCATTGCACAGCAGCGCATCTGCCATGAGGCCAAGGACATCGCAGGGGGGAGGGCAGTTGTAGGTCCCGAGGACTTCAACGAGCTGGCAATCCGGATTGGCCACGTCCGCGATCGCAAATTCCCAGTCGATGCTTGAGCTGCCATTGAGCGGACCAAAGGTGATGGGCAGGTCTGCATAGGCGAAGGTTCCAAACTCAAGGCCGTTGCCGGCGACGGTGAAACTGTCCGAGGCCGGACTATCGAACGAAAAATCGAGGTGGACGAGGAAATTATTTCCTGTGCATTCCGGGTCGACGACGGCGCTGAAGAGCTCGCAGTTGCCCGGGCTGCAATCGAGGGCGTCCAGTGTGAACGTCTCGCAGCAATCGGCATTGGTCTGGTCGCATAGGGTAAGCGTGATGGGCGCCGCGCCGTTGACCTGGAAGAAGGGGATCGTGACCGGCAGGGCGCTGTACAGGTAGCTGCCGACCTGCGATCCGTTCTCGTAGAACAGGTTGAAGGCCGCCCCGGGCATATTGACATGGTCGACGTCGAACTCGACGAGGGCCAGGGACGTGCTGATGCACGTGACCAGGGAGAGGGAGGCGTTCGAGAATCCGCAAATGGGTCCGCAATTCGCCGCCGGCACCGTTGCGAATGCCTGGCACGAGGCATCCTGCTTGTCCCACGCGACAAACGAATAGGTCGATTCATCGTCGCCGAGGAACGAGCCGATCGTGACCGGCAGGTCGCTGTAGGGCCATGAACCGTAAATGATCCCGTTACCCGCCAGCGTAAAACTGTCGCTGGTCGGGTTTTCCACGGTCAAATCGATCTGTACGTCAAATTGGAAGCCCGCACAGGGCAGCGAGGTAGCGGTGATCCCGGTGATCGCGCATTCCTGCGCGCGCACGGAGAGGGACAGGATCGAAAAGAGGGAAAGCAGGAGCATGTACGTTTTGGGCATACGGATATGGGTTTTGTGAATGACAAAGCTAGTCATTCGGTCATGTGGTGGCGTCTCCCGGGGAGATACTTATTCCGTTAATTTCGTTGCTCGTCAGACCAAACGTCCCCGCATGCGTGCATTAGTGTTGCGCGGGCTCGAGCAGCCCCTGGAATTGATCGAAACGGACCGTCCGACCCCTCCGCCGGGGTGGACGCTGGTGCGTGTCATGGCCGCCGCCCTCAACAAGCGGGATTACTGGATCACGCGCGGCAAGTATCCGGGGCTCGTCTTCCCGATGACACTGGGCAGTGACGGCGTAGGCTGGCACGGCGACCGCCGCGTCATCATCGACCCGAGCATTGGGTGGGGCGACGATCCGGATCATTTTGCCGCAGGATTCCGGATCCTGGGCATGCCGGATCCCGGCACACTCTCGGAGTGGGTCTCCGTGCCTGAGGCCAACCTGCATGACATGCCTGCCCATTTGTCCTGGGAAGAAGCCGCGGCGCTTCCCGTATGCGGCGTCACGGCGTATCGGGCGATGTTCACGCGCGGCCGCGCCCGGTCGGGCGAACGTATGCTTATCACGGGGATCGGCGGCGGGGTGGCGATGATGGCCATGTTGTTCGGCCTGGCCGAAGGCCTGGAGGTCTGGGTCACGTCGTCATCGGACATTAAGCTGACCCAGGCGATCGAGGCCGGCGCGGCCGGCGGGGCCAACTACACGCGGCCCGAATGGGCGGCCGAATTGGGTGCCCGATTGCCGGGCAAGATCGATCTCGTGATCGATGGCGCAGGCGGTGAGGGCTTCGCTGAGCTGCTGCCGTTCATGGCGAATCGCGGACGCATGGTCATCTACGGCGGCACGCGGGGCCTTATCCACGGACTGAGTCCCCAGCGTATTTTCTGGAAGCAGCTCGATATCCTCGGGTCATCGATGGGTGCTCCCGATGATTTCCAGTCCATGCTCGATTTCGTGTCAAGGCACCAGGTCCGCCCACTGGTCAGCGATGTCTTTCCGATGGAAGATGCCAACCGGGCCCTTGCCCTGCTGGCCCGGGGCGATCAGTCGGGCAAGGTGGTCGTCCGCATCGGCCAATGACCCGGATCTGCCTCCTCTCGGACACGCACGGGTTCCTTGATCCGGCGGTGATGCCCTGCCTGGCGGCGTGCGACGAGATCTGGCATGCCGGTGACATCGGCGACCTCTCCGTGCTTCGCCTGCTCCAGGATGCGGGGAAGACGCTGCGCGCCGTGTACGGCAACATCGACGGCCGGGAGATCAGGGCGGAAACGCAGGAGGTCATGGCGTGGGACGTCGAGCAACGCAAGGTGCTCATGGTCCACATCGGCGGGTATCCCGGCAAGTATCCTGCGTCCGTTCGCCGCCTGATCGAGTCGCATGCGCCGGACATCTTCGTGTGCGGGCACTCCCACATCCTCAAGGTCATGTATGACGACCGATATCACATGCTCGCGCTCAATCCCGGGGCGTGCGGGAAGTCGGGCTTCCACCTGGTCCGTACGCTGCTCCAGTTCACCATCGATGGCCGGGACATTCGCGACATGAGCGTCGTCGAGTTAGGTGCGCGGGTGTAGCATATCCGGGACGATCAGCCAATAGCCTGCAGCAGGTCGTCGAGGATGTCATCCGGATGTTCGATCCCGACCGACACGCGGATCAGGCCGTCCGTGATTTCGGCGGCAATGCGTATGTCACGATCCACATTGACGTGCGAGGATGTCGCGGGGTGGAGCACCAGCGTGTCGACGTCTCCAAGCGTCGGGGCCAGCGAGCAAAACTGCAGTGCGTTGATCACGCGCAGTGCGCCCTCGATGCCGCCTTCAACCTCGACGCTGAGCATGCCCCCGAAGGCGCGCATTTGCTTGCACGCAACCGGATGGGCGGCGTGGCCTTCCAATCCCGGATAATTGACATGGCGAACCTTTTTATGCTCGTCCAGTACCCGGGCAATGTGCAGCGCGTTGCTGGAATGTCGTTCCATGCGCAGCGGCAAGGTCTTCATGCCCTGGTAGGTGAGCCACGCGTCAAACGGGCTGCAGTTGGCGCCCGTGAGTTTCATCGTGTTCCAGATCGTGGCGCGAAATCGTTCGGGGTCGCGCCCGATCACAACGCCGGCGATGGCGTTGCCGTGGCCGTTGAGATACTTCGTCGTGCTGTGGATGACGTAGTCCACACCGAGCAGGAGCGGTTGCTGGAGGTACGGCGTCGCGAATGTATTGTCGATCGCCGTCGGGATGTCACGGCGTCGCGCAACCTCCGTGAGGGCGGCGATGTCGACACAGGCGAGTGTGGGGTTGGCCGGGGTCTCGAGATAGATAAGCCGGGTGCGGCCGTCTCCGGCGAGTGCGGTCTCCACGTCGTGCGGATCCGCAAGGTTGGCATAGATCACGTCGATACCTGCCTGGCGGGCCATGAGGCGGAGCAGCTCGGTGGTCCCTCCGTAGAGGTTGGCCTGCGTCAGGATGGCATCGCCCGGGCGCAACAAGGCCGTCAGCAGGACATGAATGGCCGACATGCCGGAATTGGTCATCACGGCGCCTGGCTTCAGGTCGCTGCCGTACGACTCGAGCGCAGCGATCTTGGCGGCCGTGGCCTCCACGGTCGGATTCCCGTACCGGCTGTACGTATGTCCTGTGGCCTGCCCGCCGAAGATGTCGACAGCCTGTCGAATGTCCTCGA
Source organism: uncultured Saprospiraceae bacterium (assembly GCA_964391045.1). Lineage (GTDB taxonomy): Bacteria > Bacteroidota > Bacteroidia > Chitinophagales > Saprospiraceae > Opimibacter. The sequence goes on along the minus strand of CAYMLN010000026.1, from coordinate 6,118 downwards.
AGTCGAAGGACGACGTGGCATAGATCGGCAGGATGTGGGATTCGGTGGTAGAGAGGTCAGGCCATTCATGGACAGCCAGGGAATCGAGATGAAGAAGACGCATGCCGGGTTAGATTAGCGGGTCAAAAATAACGGGGCCGGAAGCAGCAGGGACCAAAAAAAAAACTCCGGATGGCGGACCATCCGGAGTTCTGTTTTTCCTGTGAAACAGGAGGATTACTTGATCACGATGACCGGGATCGTACGCTGTCCGTCAGCAGTGGATACCAACAGGTGATAAGAACCGGCGGCCAGGTCTTTCACGCTGATCCGCTCGATGTGCGAGGCAGGAAGATTCGGGAGGACCTTTTGGTTGATGATACGGCCGGTGTTGTCCACGAGGCGCATCATGACGTTTTCATAGGCCTTCGTGAAGTCGAACTTCACCTGGACGCTTTCGACGGCCGGGTTCGGGAAGACCGAGATCAGCTGGTTGGCCGGGAGGTCCGAGACCTTTGTGATGTCCTTCACCACGACGCGTACCATAGGCACGATGTCGTTGCCGAAGAAGACGCGGGTATCGTTCGGATTGAGCTCCTTCACTTCGTAGTCGATGTTGGCGATGATGCCATCCGGCGAGAAGCCGAGGACGCTGTAGTAAGCACGGAAATCGACCAGGCCGTAGGTGAATGCCGTGTCGATGGCCAGTTGCTGCGCGGTGTAGCTGCGGGCTTCGCTGGCGAGCAGGAAGAACTGCGGGTCACTGGCGCTGGAAGCCTGGTATTCGATGATGGCGATGTATCCGAAGCCGGCTTTCATCTCGACCGGTGCACCCGGGTCTTCAAAGTTTTCCAGGACCGTCTCGAGGATGACGTTATCTCCCTCGTCGCCCTGGAAGGTGTAGTCGGCAAAACCGATGAAACGGCGTTCGCTGCTGGCGGCGATCTGGTCGCCATTGGTGTCCGTCCACTGGAGCAGGTAGATCTGGACCGTCTGGCCGGCCATGTCGGTCGGGTTGGAGACCCCCCAAACGATGCTTTCCACTTCAGCGTCTTCGACGGCATAGTAATAGTTGCCATACGCGTAGGACAGCGGAGCGCCTTCATCGTAAATGCCGTTGGCGACAGCCACGGAGCGGGTGAAACCATCCTCCAGGGCAAACGTGTTGCCCCCCACGGAGAAGTCGTATGTGATCACGTTGTCGGTGGAATCGAAATCAGCGGAATCCTGCGTGACTTCATACTTGGCCGTGTAGCTTCCGGCGACTTCGGGCAGGTTGAGGAGTTCCGGGAACAGGCGGTTTTCGATGAGGGCATCGGAAGCGACCGTGCCGTAGGGCAGGACTTCGTCATAGATGACTTCTCCGGTGCCGGTGTTGGTCACCGTGTGGCGGACGTTTACGTTGGTCTGGTCGGCCGCACCTGCGTTGTATACGTCGATCAGTACGCCGTTCGGGCGCAGTTGGTTGGTCGGGATGGACGCATGGCCGACGCGGGCGAAGAAGTTGGACTGCGCGCGCATGTTGTTGGCTTCGGTCTCGACGATGCGGACATCATCGATCACCCACCAATAAGCGCCGCCCTGGAAACGGAAACGGATGCGAAGGTTGCTGGCCCCCTGGGCATTGAACAAACGCAGGCGGAACTCTTCGTTGTAGTAGCCGTCGCCCGTCGAGGGGTTCGTGCTCAGGTACGTCTTATCGGTATTGATCTCGTTTTCGACCCATGTGGCACCGTCATCGAGGGAGTAGTCGACGAAGTGGCGGCCGTTGACGAAACGCTGCATGCTCTGGTTGAAGAGCAGGGAAACGCCGGCCACGTCGAATCCGCTAAGATCGATGCTCGGGGAGACCAGTGCACCTTCGTGCTCGTCCCACGGACATGTGCCGGATCCCGCTACGCCTTCCGTGCCGAAATTCAGGAAGCCGGAATCGAAGATCGCGGCGCCGTTGCAGAGCGTTCTCGACTTGATGGGCGCTACGCCGCCGTCGCCGAAGATGTAGAAGCCCTGGCCCGACGTGTTATACGTCCAGAGGGCATTCTCGGCAGGCGTCCCGTTGCAGGAGATACCGACGGGTGTCCACTCATTAAGGCCACCGTCAAAATCGCCCTGGCCGGGGATATCGCCCCAGAGCACATTGACGTCCTCGTTGCTCGTGCCTTCGACGACACGCGGGAAAATGGAGAGGCGGAACGTGCCCCAGCCGTCTTGCCAGCTGGCGGCTTCGCCGGCCGCAGACCACACCCGCACATAGACGGTTTGGTCAGGCCCCAGGCACACTTGGGCTTGTCCGTCCGCCGGGGAGTTGCCGCAGAAAAAGGGTTGGTTCTCCGGAGTGGCATCACACGAAGAGTATAGGGCCAAACCGACATCCGGGACGTCTGTGGCTTCTTCGCCGAAATAGAACTGGATGGCAAAGCCGCCGTCGTTCGGCGTGGAAGGCGTCGTGAAGACAAACCATACGTCGTCGCGGAAGAAGTTGCCGGAGCACACCGGGATGTTGTCCAGTGCGCCGTCCGTCGTGTTGCGGGTATCACCGCTGACAGGAACAGCTTCTTCTTCGGAGTTATAGACCTGGAGCTCGATCGCGCCCGAGCAAAGGTCGTTGGCGGGTTGTGCCCATGCTGAACTTCCCCAGAAGAAAACAAGGGCAAACAATCCTGTTAACCGTAAAGATCCTTTCATCATTGTGCTGAGTTTAGTTTTTGAAAAAGGTATTAGATGTCAAGCGTTCGTTGATGGCGAGTGGCAATTGTGATTGTCAATTAGGGAATGAGGGGTAAATATAGAAATATTTAACTTCCGAAATGGTCCGGGGCCCAATAATGTATGCTGTGAGACAATTAGGCACTCAGCCATCCGGCCAGTCCTGCCGGATCCGCCGCGACGACGCCGGAGTGGGTGCAGACGAAGGCGCCCGCGGTATTGGCCAGTTGGCCGGCTTCGTGACCGCCCAGGCCGGCCATCAGCCCGAGGGCCAGGGATGCGATGACGGCGTCGCCGGCGCCGCACACATCCACGACGTCGATCGCGCGGCTTGGGGTTACTTGCACTTGTTCTTCAGGCCCTGAGAGGTAAATGCCTTGTGATCCGAGTGTTATGGCGATCCATTTTACATCCATTTTGGTCCTCCACTCCCGGCTGAGCTGGCGCAGGTCACCCGGCTGCACGTGCATGCGGGCGGCCTGGGCGGCTTCGCGCAGGTTGGGCTTGAACAGGTCGACATGCCGGTAGTCGAAGAAGTGCTTTTCCTTCGGATCGACGGCGATGAAGCAGTCGTGGGCCTTGCCCCACGTGATCACCGCAAATATCATTCCTTGATTCAGCCACCCCAAGTTTTA
>CAYMLN010000026.1:0-2788 GCA_964391045.1 uncultured Saprospiraceae bacterium | reverse complement strand
GAACGCCTCGAGCTGCTCGATCGTGGCGCGCACGGCGTCCGACTCCTGTTCGCCGTCCAGGTAGGCGGTCGACTCATCATCGATGCGGAGGAGGTGATGGGCCGCGGCGACGATACGCGTCTTGACCGTGGTCGGGCGGCCCGCCAGGCGGTGGAGGCCATCCTCGATGCCGGCCTCGGTGATGAGGGCGCGCAGCTGCGTGCCGCCGTCATCCTCGCCGGCCAGGCGGATGAGCCGGGTCCGGCAACCCCAGGCGGCGAGGTTCAGCGCGACATTCGCCGCGCCGCCGGCCTTCGTCTCGGTGTACAGGTGGTTGACGACAGGGACGGGCGCTTCAGGGGAAATCCGGTCGACGGTGCCGTGGATATACCGGTCGAGCATGGCGTCGCCGATGACCACGGCGCGTATCCCGCCGGCCATTTCCCGGATGCTGTCGATGTCCGAGGAGCTGATCATGGTGCGGGGCAAGGTAGTGATTCGGCGATGTAATCCACAAGCCGGGCCGAGGCGCCGGACTGCGCCTCAAGGTATTCACGGACGATCGCCCCGGCCTGTTGGCGGACCGAACGATCCGAGAGCCGGTCCAGGATTCGCCGGAGCGAGGGTGCATCTTCAACGGCGAACATCCCGCCCAGCCGGATGGCGTCGACCGCTTCCGGAAAGCGGCCGTGACGCGGCCCCACGATGACGGGAATGCCATAGGCCATCGGCTCCAGCGTGTTGTGGATCCCTTTGCCAAAGCCGCCGCCCACATATGCCGCGTCCGCAAGGGCGTAGAGGTAGGCGAGGAGGCCGATGCGGTCCACGACAAGATATTTGAATGGCATTTCCGGTCGATAAGCGGATAACCGTACACACTCGCCGGGTGCCATGGCCATGATCCGGTCGATGTGCGGCTCGCCGACATCATGCGGCACGATCGCGTAACGGCCCGGTCGATCGCGGGTAGCCTCGAACAGGATGGCCTCGTCAGGTCCCCATGTGCTTCCGGCCACGAGGTCAAGGCGGCCGAGGTCCTGCAAGGTCCCGGGCAAGCGCACCTGGCTTTCAGCAGGCAGCTCGAGACTGCGGTCGATGCGCGTATCCCCGGCAACGGCCAGGTTGTGATAGCCCATTTTCTCGAAGGCCTCGAGCTGATCGCCGCGCTGCAGGAAGATGCGGTCGAACCGCTTGAGCCATTGCCGGACCAGCGGATTCGACCAGGAGGCCATGCGCTGGCCGGGCGTCCAGTGCGCGGCGATCAGGAGCGCGGGGATGTGTCGTTCGACCAGGGCGCGCACATAGCCCGGCCACAGGTCGTACTTGACAAATACGGCCATGTCCGGCGCGATGCCGTCGATCCATCGCGCGGCGTTGCCGGGAACATCGGCAGGCAGGTAGCATACCCGGGCATGTGGATATTTTTTCCGCTGTTCGTATCCGCTTGGCGAAAAGAAAGTCAGCACGATGTCGATGTCGGGGCGCTTCCGCCGCAGGCCTTCGATCACCGCGCGGGCCTGCTCGAATTCACCGAGGCTGGCGACATGGAACCAGATCCGCTTGCCCTGTTTCTTCGGAAGCTGCGTAAGGGACGTCCGCCAGCCTCGCCGGCCGTCGATCCACAGGCGGGCTGTCGGGTGCCAGAGGGCCGCCAGCCGGATCAGTCCGACCAGGGCGTACATCGCGGCGCCGTATGCGACCTGGAGCATCGCGGTCAATAGATGATCGAATCCGCGGACCGCTTGCGGCTGATCGTGAAGATCCACGCGGCACGGATGCCCCCCAGCAAATCCAGCCGTGTGTCATCGAGCGGCGCGTCGGCCGCGTAGTCGAAGTCGCGCCTGGATGCGGTGGCAGCGCCGATGAGCTCGGCCATGAGGTGGAAATGCACGTTGTTGACCGGATGATGGTATTGGTAGCCCAGCGCAAGCGTAAATGCGCCGCCGTTGGTAAGCCGGTCGTATCCCGGGAGGTTCTCCGGCTCGACCGCGACAACGGTGCTGAAGTTGTCCTGCACGCGGATCTTGTGCTGCATGAAGCCGAGGCCGGCTTCCGCGCGTATGCCGGTCATGGGGTGGGCGGCCGGGGACAGGGGAAAGATCCGGCCCGTGTAGGCGCCGGCATAGTATCCGCGTTCCTTGAGGACGACGTCGCCCGGAAAACCGTCGATCCCGATGATCGTGCCGTCGAAGGCGCGAATGCCGAAGAGGACATCTTCCTTGACGCGATTGCCGAAGAAATAGCCGCCCTGCAGGCCGAACAACCAGCGCGTCTTCACCGAGGCATGTTCGATGGCCGTGCCGATGGCATTGCTCACGCCAAAGCGATCCTTCAAGTCGCCCATCGGGGTCTGCACACCGAACTGGAAGCGGAGGTACCTGTAATTGTCGGGCGCCTGGGCGCGCAGGGCGTGCCCCTGGGCAAGTCCGAGCAGGGCGACGAGGACGACCCAACGGGCATTTTCAAGTATCTTTATCCCGCTCATGTGGCGAATGACTAAAGCGCAAAGGTATTGAAAAGGGTATTGATCACGGGGGCGGCAGGATTCATCGGCTCGCACCTCTGCGACCGCTTCCTGGCCGAGGGATACCAGGTCATCGGGATGGACAACCTGCTGACGGGTTCGCTCCGGAACATCGAACATCTCTTTCCCGAAGCTCGCTTCGAATTTCACCATCACGATGTCACGAAGTACGTGCACATCCCCGGGCACCTGGATTACATCCTGCATTTCGCCTCGCCGGCGAGTCCCATCGACTACCTCAAGATGCCCATCCAGACCCTCAAGGTCGGCTCGCTGGGCACGCAA
>CAYMLN010000025.1:0-11620 GCA_964391045.1 uncultured Saprospiraceae bacterium | reverse complement strand
TATACAGGATCAGCACCGGCAGGTACACGAGGACAAAGACGAGGTCCACGACACTTTCGATCACGCCGGGGTTGACGAGCTGGCGGATGTTGAGGTTTTCCTGGAAGCGGTACATGAAGTCTTCCCGCTTATTGGCATCATAGTAGGACTGCCGGAGGGAGATGAAATGGCGAAAAAAGCGACTGAAGAATTGCAGTTCGAAATGCGCCCTGAAATGAACGAGGAGGATATTGCGCACGTAGAGGAAAAGGGCCTGCATGATGAAGATGGCCAGCATGCCCCACAGGATGACCATAAGCAGGCGCCGGTTCTGGTTGACCAGCACATGGTCGACGATGGCCTGCATGAACAGCGGCACCGCCAGGCCCAGCACTTGCAGGATCCCGGTCGCCAGCAGGATACGCCAGATGACGGGCCGCAACGCGGTAAGTACGGGACGATAGAACTTCCCAAAGAGACCTTTCTCCTGTTGCCGGTATTCCTGGACAGCATCCTCGAGATCCTTGTTGGAAAAAATCTCGGCCGTGGGTTCGACGGCCAGGACGATGCCGTTCCACTTCTTCATGAACGCCTCGCGGGTCAGCTTGTCCTTGCCGTAGGCGGGATCGGCGACCCATACATGCGTATCGGACACCCGGTAGATGACGATGAAGTGGAGGCCGTCATAATGTGCGATGCAGGGCAACGGGATCTCGGGCAGGTGTTCGAAGTCCAGTTCATAGGCGTCCGTCCGGAAACCGAACCGTTCCGCGACCTCGCCGATCTGCAGGAGGCTCGTGCCTTCCGGGGTCGTTCCTGCCATCCGGCTGATCAGGCCGGTGATGTTGTAGTAGCCGTAGTGCCTGAAGATCATGGCCAGGCACGTGGGCCCGCACTCCATCATGCCCGACTGCTTGATGAAGGGAAAGGATCTAGGCGTGCGCATGGTCCGTCGGGATTGTCAGGGTCCGGAGAATGCCTTCGCCCAGGCAGGTATGGAGGTAGCCGGCAAACGAACCGGAATCGATTCCTTCCTCGCTGCAGATCTGCTCCACGCTGCGCAGGCCATCGACGGCGCGGAGGAACGTGCGCCAGTCCGGATGCTCATCCTCGAGGGCATACCGGAGCTCCCCGTCCTTAACGAGGAAGTGCATGCCGGTATGCACATCGGCCACCAAGGCGCAATCCTCGCCGAATGCGACCGGCATCGATCGGGGATCATCCGGCGGCGGAACGTCCAGTTGATTGAGGATGATTGACAATGCGCCTGGTTCGCGTCCATCGATCACACTTACCTGGTCCATCACGTCGCCCGCCACGTCCATGTCACGCTCCCCGCATTCCGGCAACCGGCTCAGCGCGACAAGCCCGGCGATGTGCATGAGATATGACCAACCGGCCGGATCGACACGTCCCGCAAGGGACCTCGCCTGGTCGACAAAGCGGTCCCGGTCGACAGGTAGACCGGCCGCGGTGACGGTGTCCAAGAGTTCGTCCAGGACGCGGCCCCCGTTGCCGAAGAGGATCGACGTATACATGGGTACGCGACGGTCCTCATGGGGCTTGAAGACCGGCGCCTTTGGCTGGTCCGTGAGATACGCGGGGAGCACGGTGCGGGCCGCGCGGCGCATGATCTGCTTGTCGAAGAACAATCGCGGATGCATCGCGCGCGGAAGCCCAAGGAAGAACGGAACGAACCGTTGGTCCATGAAGGGAAATCGAACTCCTCGACCATGTGCATCGCCGGCGCGCAGTTCGTCCCAGACCAGCACGAACTGATTGGCTTGCAGGCAGCCGCGCGTGAAATCCGCCCAGGGGTAGGCATTGACGTTTCCGCGGCCCAGGGAGGAAAGGAAATCGGTCGTCAATAGGTCGCGCGAACCCCAAAACGCATCATGCGCGTGGCTGATGACCGGCTTGCGCATTTCCGAGCGGAGCTCGGTCATCACCTTCTCCCAGTTGGCTGCATCGTCGTCCGGCTCGGCATCCTCGACAAACCAGCGCACCAGTCCGCCGTTGAGCTGGTCGCTGCCCGTGCCACTCAGGATGTGCCGCACGGCGGGATCAACAGCGGAGATCGCAGCATGGAGGAGGGTCTTGCCCAAGGCGTCCTTGTGGGCGAAGGGCGACTCGGCCGACCAGATCACCTTCTGCCACAGTTGACCATCTGATGCGAGTTCGTCAAATGGAAGGACAACTTGCGTATTTGGCAGATCAAGGTCGCCGGCGAGCCGGATGGCCATTTCAGTTGCCCCGTCGCAAACGGTCGCCTGGGTCGCGAAGGAGAAGGTACCCACGTGACCGTGCCGGCGCGCGAGCGCCGCGATGAGGGTCGAGTCGAGGCCTCCGCTGAACATCGAATACGCATGGCCGGAGCCCCCACACCGAATCCTGACTGCATCATCGAGCAGCGCGAGGCATGCTTCCGCACATTCATCCAGCTCCTTTTCCCCCCATCCGCTCGCAGCCGCCGGATCGACTGCTGCGGCTACTGACCACGGATCCCAATATGGTCGTATCCCCGGTGTGCCGGTTCGGTTGCCCGACAGGATGCTTCCTTCGGGCAACAGGGCCACGTCCTTGAACCACGCGGAGTAGCGGCGTTCCGGATTGACCACGATGAAGGGAATCGGCCGGGTCAACGCCTCCGCCCAGTCGATCGTCCGCGAACAATGTGGATGGCAGAACAGGAATTTCAATTCACTTCCGAAGATGACCGTCTCCGCGCCAATGTGATACAGGACCTGGCGTGTCCCCATCGCATCATTGACGATGGACCAATGGCCCGTCGCATGATCCATGAGGATGAGGATAAAACTGCCGTTGAGCCGCCGGAAGGCCGTATCCCCCTCGGCGAGATAGCGCTCGAGGAGGATCTCCGTGACAGGGCGCGCGGGATGTGCGTTACGGGCGATGCCGTCGGCCGAATACAGTTCGCCGGTCATGAAGAGTTCCGCCGACCCGATGCGGGAGGACTCGATATTCGTGCCGCAGAGCCACAGTCCTTCACGGCTGATGGTCTCGAATGGGGCTGTCCGCTGCGGAAATTTCAGGCGGAGGGTCTCACGGGCCTGGCGATGCAGGTCCGGTTGCCGGTGGCCGGTCCGGTCTATGAAGCCAACGAATGGGTACATGACGCAGTCATTTTCATGCGGGTGGAAAACATGAACACGAAAGTACCCGCGCCCCGAGGGGCGGCGCCATCACATGATAGTAGGTAAATGCGAAAACCGCACTGGCGGTCAATACACCGGACCGCTGCAGGCGATCCGCGTGCCCTGCCCGGGTGCGGAGGTCAGCTCGCACGCGCCATGAACGGCGGCCATGCGTTCCCGCATATTGCGGAGGCCGTTGCCGCCGAGGGCGTTGGCGTCGCCGGACATCCCGATGCCGTTGTCTTGCACGACCAGCCGGTACCGGCTGTTATCGATCGCGAACGTCACGTGCAGGTCGGTCGCCTCGCTGTACTTGACCGCGTTGTGCACGGCTTCCTTGAGCACGAGGAAGAGGTTGCGCCGCAACTCGGGATTCAGCGCGGCATCCTCGTCCGATTCCGGAAAGTCGATGTGGCGGCGGATCGGCATGCCCTCCAAATATTGATTAGGAATGCACGACAATAGGACGTGAGGGCCCGCACATTGTCGCTCTCTGGTTTCGTCGACCAGATGATCTCGCCCAGCTTGGCGACCGTATCGCGCGCATGAGTGCCGATGCGGGCCAACAGGGCGGGATCGGCCGGCTGGCCATCGGCCGCCTGGCTCCGGACCGCCTCGGTCATCCAGGAGATCTTTGACAGGCCTGAGCTGATGTCGTCGTGGATGTCGCGCGAGATCCGGCTGCGAAGGATCTCGTTCTCCTTCTGGCGCTCGGCTTCAATGAGCTGGGCCTGGGTGGATTTCAGTTCGTCCAGCGTCTGCGTGAGCCGGTCATTCTGCGATTCGAGCTGGAGATTGGCCGTCGTGATCTGCCCGTTGAGCAGGCCGAGCTGGCGGTTGGAGGCCTTCTGGTTCCGGTAGTTCCGATAGAGCAGCGCGAGCCCGCCGGCGAGCAGGCCCAGGCCGATGATGAAGTAGATCCGTTCGTTTCGCTTGACCTTGAGCCGCAACTTGTCGAGTTCGATCTGCTTGTCACGGACGGCGATCTCCCGTTGCGTCGTGAGCTGCTCGATGCGCTCCGCCCGGTCGACCGAGGCGAGCGAGTCCTTCATCTCGGCGTAGATCTCATGATGATACAGCGCCTTGTCATACCGGCCGGCGAACTTATAGGCCTGTGCCAAATGATTGTGTGCGTCCTCGAATGCGTCCGGGGCCTCGAGCTTATCGGTCACGCGCAAGGCCTCCTCGAGCGCGCGAATGGCCTTTCGAAGCAACTCATCCGGCCGGCCGGGGATCAGGCTGATATCGGCTTTCAGGCTGTCGCGGTAGCGATAACTCTGCAAATACGCCAGCCCGATATTCAATCCGCAATACCCGGCGCCGAGGGGATAATTGAATGCATTGAAGATCGCCAGGCCTTGCGTGGCCGCGTCGAGGGCTTCGACGAACCGCAGCCTGTCATTCTGGAGGGCGCCGAGATTTACGAGGTTGCGGGCCACGCCGAGGGGCATCTCCTCCCGCGTGTAAATGTCTATCGCCTGCTCAAACAAATCCACGGCGCGGTCGAAGTCCTTCAGTTCCGTGTACACATTGGCGAGATTACCCAACACCATCGCCTTGCCGAGGCTGTCGCCGGTCGCCTGGAATCCGGCCAGGGCCAGCGTATCATGGAGGATCGCCTGCGGGTACTTTTCCTGCACCATGAAGACGCTGCCGATCGCGGCATGCTGGTTGGCCACGCTATTGGCTTCGCCCAGGGCCTCCCAGCCGGCGAGCGCCTCGAAGTAATACCCGATGGCTTCATCGAAATGCCCGTTGTCATACGCCACATGGCCGAGGTTGCCCGTCACATCGGACAGTCCACGCTGATCGCCGAGCTCGGTATAGATCGTGCGGGCCAATTGAAAATAGTGAATGGACGAATCCACGTCCAGCAGGCGCAACCAGTTGGCCGCGACCGCATTGCAGGCCTTCGCCTCGTCGACCCGGCCGCCGCGCCGCCGCGAAAGATCCAGCGCCTGCCGCCCGTAACGCAGGCCTTCCGCCGGATCAACCTCCGTGTATCGCAAGGCGATCTGGCACAACAAGTCGATCGGCGCTGCATCCGGATCCTGGCGTTCGAGCTGATCGACAAGGGTGTCGATATAGGGATTCGATTGTGCCTGTATACTTAGGGGCCATGCCCCGAACATGACCAATATGGCCACCCAATCCCGCATGCGCGGGAGGACGATCCTTGGGGCAGGCATGGAGCAAAGCGGTGTGTGCAGGCGATCCTTGCGGATGCTGACTCAATATAATCATTCCGCGGGAATCATGCGCAGGCCATAACACAACCCGGGGCATTTCAGCATAATTACGAATGACGAAGTACGAATGGCGGCATACGGTCATTGCACTCCGTAAAGACCGCCCTCAATAAGGACCGATTTACCGCGCTTCGCTATGCCCTCTGCCCTCTGCGCTTCGCCGTTCGCCGTTGACCGTTGACCGTTGACCGTTCACCCCATTAATAAAGCCGTTGTACCTCCTCATGCCGAAAACACTTCACCACATGGTCATTGTACATCCCCACCGCCTGCATGAAGGCGTAGACGATCGTCGAACCGACGAAGCTGAAGCCGCGTTTCTTGAGGTCCTTGCTGAGGGCGTCGCTCTCCGGGGATGTCGCGCGGAAGTCGCCTTCGCCGCGGAGCTTGTTGATGATCGGGCGGCCGTCAACGAAGGACCAGAGATGTTCGCTGAAATCGATGCCCTGCTCCCGCATGTCGAGGAATGCCCGGGCATTGGTTCGCGCGGACCAGACCTTCTGCCGGTTGCGGATGATGCGCTCGTCGGTCAGGATCTTCTCGAGTTTCTTGTCCGTGTAGCGGGCGACCTTGTCGGGATCGAGGCCGTCGAAGACCGCCATGTAGCCCTCCTGGCGACGCAGGATGGTGATCCAGCTCAAGCCGGCCTGCGCGCCGTCGAGGATGAGCTTGGCGAACAACGCCTTGCTGTCATGCTCCGGCACGCCCCATACTTGATCGTGATACTGCACATACACAGGATCGGTGCCGCACCAGGCGCACCGCGATTGTTCGGTGGATTTCATAAAGAAAAGGTAGCCAAAAAGAAGGATCAGCGCAGGATCTCAAGAGCGTAGTTGCGCCAGCTCATATCCCTCGAGGCCGCGGCCACATTAGCCCGGTCGATCGGCCGGTCGATCGACTTTCGCATCACCTCCGCCATCGACCCGATATCGCCCGGTTCCGCGAGGTAGCCGTTGACGCCGTCCGTCACGGTTTCGCCGAAGTGCCCCACCCGGGTCGCCAACATGGGGAGGTTGAAGTTATAGGCGATGGACTCGATGCCCGATGGCGTCGCGGTCAGGTAAAACAGCACGATGGCATCGCTCACCTGGAAATACTTATGCACATCCTCGTTCGGCACGAAGTCGATGTGCGTGAAGACCCTGTCCCGGATCCCGAGCTCGTCGATGCGGGCGAGCGGATTGTAGTTGCGTTCGTCGTCCTGCGCGCGGAGGAAGATCTTCTTGGCCAGGCCGAACACAGCATTCTTGACCCGGGTCGAGAGCTTCGTCGTGTCGAGGGTATTCCAGAACGCCTCGCCGACGATCATGAGGGACACATCGTCGCGCTCGCGCGCCACCTGCGCATACGCCTCGATGACGTCGTGCAGCCCCTTGTATTTGCGGATGAACCCGAAGAAGAGGAAGACATGCTTGCGCAATCCCCACGCGGCCTTCTGCGCGTCCAAGTCAAACGCGGGATCCGGGGCGAACATGTCATAGACCGGATGGAAGAGCTTGCGGACCAGGATGCCTTTCCCATTACCCGCCTCGCCGCGCGGCCGGACGTCAAACTGCCGGTCGGGAAACACGCGCTGCAATTCGTCAGCCGTCTTGTAGGCATGCACGACATAGGAATGCGCGTGCTTCAAGCCCATGCGGGTAAACCGACGGTCGATCGAACTGCCCTCCTTCTGCGTAACTACATGAAGGTCAAGGATGACCTCGATCCCCGGAACCTTGCGAAGCCCATTGGCGATGAAGCCGAGCGGCAGGCCCTGGATAGCGATCGCCCACTGGATGACGACCTTGTCGGGCTTCAGGCTACGGATCAGGCGAACCGTCTCCCGCCAGGTGAATGGATTGTTGTAGTTGGTCACATAATGCACGCGGATGTTCGTGCCGGCCAGCTGATCCGCGCGGCTCTTGCGGTCGATGAAGTCCCGCGGGATGATGGCCGGATATTGCTGCGTCCACGAGACAATGTGCACCTCCGTGTCCGGCTCCTTGTCGAGGGCCTTGGCGAGCGAGGTGTTGTAATTGGCGATGCCGCCCTTGAACCTGGGCCCGGGCCCAAAGCAGACGATCGTGGTTTTCTTGCGCGGTTCCAACGGCGGCCGGATATCGTACGATTCACAGGTTGAGATCAGCTCCGGGCCTTCGCGGCTTCGTATACGCGCCGCATGCCTTCTTCGAGGGAGATGCGGGGCATCCAGCCGAAACGCTCCTGCACCAGCGACATGTCGCAGTACCGCGAGTGCACGCCCACGGGCTTGTCGAGCAACGGCTTGATGTCCGGCTTATAGCCGGCGAAGGAGGTGAACAGGTCGATCAGCTCGAGAAACGACACGAGCTTGCCGTGGCCGATGTTGTAGGCCGAGCCGTCAGTAACCTTGTCCATCAGGATGTGGATGAGGTCGAGGATATCGTCGATGTGGACGAAATCGCGCCCCTGTTTGCCGGAGCCCCATACTTCGAACGGATTCTCGCGGCGTGCGGCCCGCAAGGCGATAGCCGGGACGGGATACGAGAGTTCCTGGTCCTCGCCATAGCCGGAGAAGGGCCGGATGCAGACAATATGGATCCCATAATGCTCTGCCGCGATCCGCGCGAGATATTCGCCGGTGAGTTTTGTCCACCCGTACGTCATGTCCGGTGTGCCGAGATTGCCCGTCAGGTCGATGTCGCTCTCCTTCAGCTGCACCGCACCCGCTTCGGTCTGGAGGCTGACCGGATAGGCCGCGCTCGAACTCGGGTACAGGACGCGCACGGGCTTGTGCCGCGTGAGCCAGTAGAAGAACTCTGCATCGATGCTCAGGTCGAGGCCGACCATCAACGGATCGCCGTCGATCTTGAGGCGGCCGCCCACGATGGCCGCGAAATGATACACGTCGTGGAAGCGATCGAACGCGAGGCCAGTGGCATTCTGCACATGCTCCGGATCGGAACGGAAGGCATACAGGAAATCCCGGAAGTCACCCTTCCAGAAATACACCCGTTCCGCCGCGCCGAAGATCTCGAGGTCATTGTGCTTCCGCGACGTCGGGTCCGGCAGCCATTCCGACGGATGTCGGCCAATGGACAGGTCGTCCACCACGACCACATGATCGCGGGTCGTCTGCAACAATCGCTTGACCATGTTGCGGCCCACGAAGCCGCATCCCCCGGAGACTAAATGTACCTTCATCGAACAGAGACAGTATGCGCTGAAAAATCCCTGGCCCGCGGCCTGATCACCTGACGTTTACAGGGCTTAGTTGCCTGAAAAACAAGGGATCACGCCGGCGAACCGGACCGCAAAGGTACGAACGAAATCCGTACCGGCCGGTCACCGGCCAACACAGGGCTGGATGACGCGGACGATAAGATCCGGTGTGGCCCGTACAAGACTGGCGGGCGGGGAATCCGTATTTTTGCGCCAAAATCAGCCATATGCCGATCTATCATAAACTTGGCCAGCTGCCCCAGAAGCGGCACACGATCTTCGAAAAACCGGGCGGGGGCATCTATTACGAGCAACTCTTCGGCACCGTCGGCTTCGACGGAATGTCGTCGCTCCTCTATGAGATCCACCGGCCCACCCAGGTGCGGACGATCAAGCCGCCGGTCGACATGCAGCCCAAGGCCGCCGTCCAGCACAACATGACCGCCCGGCTCCTCAAGGGCTTCGAGGTCACGCCGGCTGATGACTTCCTCGACGCGCGGACCGTCCTGTTGTTCAATAAAGATGTTCACGTTGGCCTGGCCGCCCCGCGGAAGTCGCTGCGCAACTACTTCTACAAGAATGCCGACGCCGACGAACTGCTCTTCATCCATCGCGGCACGGGCACGCTGCGGACCTTCCTCGGCAACATCCCGTTTGAATACGGCGACTACCTCGTCATCCCGCGCGGCATGATCTACCAGATCGACTTCGACACCGAAGACAATCGTTTGTTATTCGCCGAGTCCTTTTCGCCCATCTATACGCCCAAGCGTTACCGCAACTGGTTCGGCCAGCTGCTCGAGCACTCGCCCTTCTGCGAGCGGGACTACAAGATGCCGCAGGATCTCGAGACCTACGACGAGAAAGGCGACTTCATCATCAAGGTCAAGAAGCAGGGCCAGCTCCACGAACTCGTCTACGCCGCGCATCCGTTTGATGTCGTCGGCTGGGACGGGTATAACTATCCCTACGGCTTCTCGATCCACAACTTCGAGCCAATTACGGGCCGCGTCCACCAGCCGCCCCCGGTCCACCAGAACTTCGAGACGAAAGGCTTCGTCGTGTGCTCGTTCTGCCCGCGCCTCTACGACTACCATCCGAAGGCCATCCCGGCCCCCTACAACCACAGCAATATCGACTCCGACGAAGTGCTCTACTACGTCGATGGCGACTTCATGAGCCGGAACAACATCAAGCCCGGCCACATCACCCTGCATCCGGCAGGCATCCCGCACGGCCCGGCGCCCGGCGCCTACGAGCGCAGCATCGGCCAGAAAGAGACGCAGGAACTCGCCGTGATGATCGACACCTTCGCCCCGCTGATGGTCACGGAGGCGGCGTTGAAGATCGATGACGGGGTGTATTATGCTTCCTGGACGGAATGAAATTCAGTTTAGGGGTTAGAGTTTAGAGGTTAGAGGTTGAGGTTAAGTTGAAATTGTCCCAAGTCGATATCCCATTTAATTAATATCCATTCCTCACCCTACACCCTCACTGCTAAAGCCTACATGCAAAACCGTAAAATCTAAACCCTAAACCCTAACCTCTAAACCCTAAACCCTAACCTCTAAACCCTACACCCTACCCTTCCTACATGGCCTGGTTACACATCCCCATCCACTCAGATTTCTCCCTCCACAACATCCCCTTCGGCATCGCATCCGTAGGCGAAAACCATTTCGCGTGCACGCGGATCGGTGACCATGTGGTCAACTTGCACACCGTCGCGCAGCACGGGTTGTTCCAGGACCTCGTGGAGGATATCACGGTGTTTAGCGGGACGTCGCTCAACCGGATGATCGGGCTGGGCAAACCGGTGACGGCGGAGATCCGCCGGCGGCTGCAGGCGGCCTTTGGTGCGGAGGAGTCGCCGCTGCGGCATATACCGGAGGCGTTTCATCCGTTCCGGACCGTGCGGATGCACGTGCCCGTCGAGATCGGCGACTACACGGACTTCTACTCGAGTATCGAACATGCCACGAACGTGGGGCGGATGTTCCGCGACCCGGATAATGCGCTGCTGCCCAACTGGCGGCACATCCCGATCGGCTATCACGGCCGCGCCTCGTCGATCGTCATCAGCGGAACGCCGGTTCGCCGGCCCAACGGCCAGACCAAGGCGCCGGATGCGGAGCTGCCGACCTTCGGCCCGACGAAGCGCCTCGATTTCGAACTCGAAGTGGCCTTCGTCATTGGGAAGGACAGCGTGCTTGGCGAGCCGATCCCGATCGACAAGGCGGAGGACCACATCTTCGGCCTGCTGCTCTTCAACGACTGGTCGGCCCGCGATGTGCAGCAATGGGAATACGTGCCGCTCGGTCCCTTCCTCGCGAAGAACTTCGCCTCCTCGGTATCGCCCTGGATCGTGACGCTCGAAGCGCTCGAGCCGTTCCGCGTGCAGGGGCCCGACCAACAGCCGGCTGTCCTCCCCTACCTGCAGGTTGCCGGCGCACGGAATTACGACATCGAACTCGAGGTGTCCGTGACCCCGGACAACGGCGAGGAGAGCATCGTATCCCGGTCCAACTTCAAGTACATGTACTGGAACATGTGCCAGCAACTCGCGCACCATACGAGCAACGGATGCAACGTGCGCATCGGGGACCTGATGGCATCCGGTACGATCAGCGGGCCGGACCGTGATTCACTCGGCTCGATGCTCGAGATCACACTCGGCGGCAAGCAGCCGGTGACCCTAGTCAATGGTGAAACCCGCGCCTTCATCCAGGACGGGGACACCGTGACCCTGCGCGGTTGGGCCGCCACGGGCGACGTTCGGGTCGGCTTCGGCGAAGTGTACAATACCGTCGAACCCGCCCGATAAAAGACCCGACACTCCGGCATTCCGTATATTTGCCCTAACCTTCAATCTTTCAAATCATGTCCATACTCGCCGATACTTCCGCCGCCCCGACGACCGCGCCGGGCGTTGATTTCCTGCCGCTTCTCGGCACGGATTATGTCGAATTGTACGTCAGCAACTCCAAGCAGGCGGCGCACTTCTACAAGACCGCCTTCGGCTTCCAGTCCCTCGCGTACAAAGGCCTGGAG
>CAYMLN010000024.1:2414-11704 GCA_964391045.1 uncultured Saprospiraceae bacterium | reverse complement strand
CGTCGGGACCGCCCAAGCAGGAGTGGATCGCCGAAGTGGCGGCGGTGCTCGGCTTTTCGGCGCTGCAGAACAATGACAAGGCCGGCCTCCTGCTCTTCAGCGACAAGGTGGAGATGTACATCCCGCCGCGTAAGGGGAAGCAACACCTGCTTCGCCTCATCCGGGAACTGATCAACGTGAAACCTTCTGCGGGGGCCACGGACATGCGCGCACCACTTGCCTTCATTTCACGGATCCTCAAGCAACGCAGCATTGTCTTCCTGCTCAGTGATTTCATCGGACCGGCCTTTCAGGAGTCACTCGACATCGCCGCGCGTCGGCACGAGATCATCGGCCTGCATGTCGCGGACCCTGCCGAACGGCAGTTTCCGAAAACAGGCCTCGTCCGGTTGACGGATCCGGAGACAGGCCGTACGATGATCGCGGATGCCGCGGATGCCAACGTCCGCCGGATCATGGAACAACACCGGCAGTATGTCGAGGACAATGCCCGGGGGCAGTTCGTGCGCGCCCGCTGCGGGTGGCTCAGCCTCCAGACCGACCAACCCTATGTGCCGGCGCTTCACCGGTTCTTCAAGATGCGCGCATCCTCATGAGCAGGATCTGGCTGACCGGGATATGGCTCTGTACCGCTGTCGTTTTGCACAGCCAGGTGACGCTGACGATCGACCGCGACAGCCTGCGGATAGGCGATCAGTTTATAGTCACGCTCGACGTTGATGTGCCACCGGGCAGCCAATGGATCAATCGCGAAAACGTCTGGCCTGATTCGATGGAAGCGTTTGCCATCGTGAAGACGCCCGACATGTCGGCCGCGGGGCCGTCTATCCGGGATGCGTACACGGTAGCCGTCTTTGATACGGGCGTGGTGACCGTGCCGGCGTTGTCGATCGTGATCAGCGGGCCGGAAGGACAGGATACCTTGCGAACCGAACCGCTCCTGCTCAATGTCGCGTCCGTTGAAACGGATTCAAGCGGGCTGCAACCGATCCGGGATATCCGCCGCGAGCCTTTCCGGCCGGCGTATTATCTCCGCTACCTGCCTTACCTGATGGGCCTGTTGATCCTTGCGGCCATCCTCGTGTATGCGTATCGGAGGAGACCTAAACCGGTTCGTGAAGCGTCGCAACCATTGCCTCCTGTTGTCCCCCCGGATGTCTGGGCGATGCAGCAGTTGGATGCGCTCACGGCTGAGCGGCTCTGGCAGCGGGGCGACGTGAAAGGGCATTACAGCCGGCTCACCGACATCTTCCGGGACTATCTCGAGCGGCGATACCGCATCCAAGCCCGGGAGCAGACCACACGCGAGATCACGCAACAATTGTCCGGCCTGCAGATCGATCCACAAGTGGTGGGTGATGTCGCGCAACTGCTCGAGATCGCGGATTACGTCAAGTTTGCCAAGGCGGATCCCGGCATCGATCTGCACCAGGCAGCGATCGACCGCGTGCGGCATTTCGTTCGCGGAGGTGTAAGTGGCGATAATGCCATAACCGAGGAAGACCATGCTTGAGTTCGGTTCGCTTGTCGTGCGCGCGCCATGGTGGCTGCTTGGACTGCTCACGATTCCCCTGATCGTGTATTGGCGTACCCGGCACGCGCGAGGGCATGCCGGATCGGCTATCGCGTTTCCATCGCTTCCCGCGGCTGTGCCGCTTACCTGGCGGGTGCGCGCACTGCGATGGATCGCACCGCTCACGTACGTCGCCATCGCCCTGTTATGGATCGCCATGGCCCGGCCGCAACGGCAATTCCGGGAAGAGAAGGTAAAGGGGGAGGGGATCGACATCTTCCTCGTCATGGACCTGTCCTCGTCGATGCTGGCCCGGGATTTCGAGCCCGACCGGCTGACCGTGAGCAAGCGCGTCGCGTCGGATTTCGTCAGTCGCCGCGATTATGACCGGATCGGGCTGGCGGTCTTCGCCGCCGAGAGTTATACGAAGTCCCCGCTCACCCTCGATCATGCCGTGGTAAGGACCTTCCTCGAGGAGCTGGAATGCGGCGAACTGGAGGACGGCACCGCGATCGGCATGGGGCTTGCCGCGGCGGTCAACCGGCTCAAGGACAGCCAGGCGAAGAGCAAGGTCGTCGTGCTGCTGACGGATGGCGTCAACAACGAGGGCTATGTCCAGCCTGCCGCGGCGACCGAATTGGCCAGGACGTTCGGCATACGGGTATACACCATCGGTGTGGGCTCGTATGGCCAGGCGATGTCCCCCGTGCGTCGCCGGCCCGATGGCGTCTATCTGTTTGGCCTCACGCAAGTGGAGATCGACGAGCCGCTCCTCGAGGAGATCGCCGCGAAGACCGGCGGACGGTATTACCGGGCGACGACGGCCGAAGCGCTCGAACAGATCTATGCGGAGATCGACAAGCTCGAGAAGACGACCGTGGAGGTCGCCGTATTTCGGCGGTACTCGGACATGTATCATGTTCCCTTGCTGATCGCGGCGGCACTGCTGCTGCTCCTAGGCCTGGCCCGAATCACGTTCCTCCGGATCCTGCCAGGATAATTGGAACCTGGTCCGGCGTAGCGGTGGCCAGCGCGCAAGTCCTGTATGTCGATGACAACAACCATTGGCTCAGCCAGATTCCTTTTCCGTAAAGGACGTGCGTAAACGAAAAAGGGCTGCCCATAGGAGCAGCCCGCTAGATCGTGTGCGCAGGTCGCGCTATTGCGACTTGAGCAACTTCAGGTATTCGATGGATGTCTGGTCGGCAGGATCCAGTTTCAGGATCTTCTCATACTCCGCGATGGCCATGTCCTTGCTGTCGTTCTGCACGAAGTAGTAGGCCATGAACTTGTGCGATTCGATGAGGTTCTTCTTGTTCTTCTCCGGGTCGCTGTACCCGAACTCGATGTACTTCTCATAAAACGGACGGGCCGTGAATGCCGTCTGGGCCGTGTCGATGCGGTTGGCGATGCGGGCGCGCATCAGCCAGCCCGGGGCATATTCCGGGGAGGCCTCGAGGACTTTTGCGAAGCTGGTATCCGCTTCCAGGTTCTTATCCGTGTAAAACTGCGAGAGGCCCATATAGTAGCGCTCAGCTGCGGTCAGCGGCTTGGCTTCGTCTTTGCGCTTGTAGTAGTTGATCGTCTGCTCGAAGTTGCGCTCGTCGAAGTACTTCTTGGCGATCAGGGCGTAGACCTCGCCGGCTTTTTCAGGCACGAGTTCCACATACTTACGGTAGATGTGGGCGGCTTCGTCGGTCTTGCCGAGCGCCATGGCAGCCTTGGCCCAGTATTCATAATCCGAAGGGTAGGCCTGGCGGTTGTCCTTGTCCTTCTCGATTGCGTCAAACAGCTTCATGCTGTGGTCATAGGACTCCTGGTACAACTGCTTCTCGCCATATGCCCATGCGAGCCAGCGATGCAGGGTGTATTGCTCGGGATTCGTCTTCAGCAGGTCATCGCCTTCCTTGATGGCGCGGTCGTAGTCCTTTGCCTGGAAGACGAGGAACTTGATGAACCGCACTTTTGCGTCGACATCGGTGCCGGTGAGGGTCACGTACTTCTCGAGGAGCGGGGTCACCTTGTCGTACTGACGCTGGGCCACGTAGATCTCGATCAGGTCCTTATAGACGAGGGCGTCGTTCGGCGAGAGTTTGCGCGCCGTCTCCAGCTGCTCGATGGCCAGATCGGTCTGCTTGGCCGCCGACCAGATCCGGGACATACTGATATACGCCTGGGTATTGTTCGGGTTCAGTTTCACCGCCCGTTCATACGCGGTCATGGCTTCGCCGTTGTTGTTCACGGCCTTGTAGGCATCCCCGAGTTCGGCCAGGTATTTGGCTTCCTTTGGATTCATGTCCGAGGCTTGCATGAGGAAGGTGATGGCCTTGTCGGCATTCGGCTTCTTGCTGTGCAGGTAGGCTTCCCCGATGAGGAAGGGGATATCCGGATTCTTCTTGTCGAGCCGGAGGGCGGACTGGAACAATTCATCCGCGCCAGAGGCATCGCCCTTGTCAAGCGCCAGCTTGCCCAGGCCGATCTTGCACTCTGCACAGGTTGAACTCACGGTCAATCCCTTCTGGTAGGCCTTCTCTGCGTCACTGTATTGCTCCAGCCGGTAGCTGACCTCGCCAATGTAGTAATAGATCGAGGCGTTCTTCGGATCGTTCCTGGCGATCGCCTCGAACGTCTCGCGAGCCGAATTGTAGTTCTCGTTCTCGAGGAACTTCAAGCCCTCAGCCAGCGTCTGGGCCTTCACGGCCGGCAGGCCGAAAAGGAGGGCGAGGAGGGCGAACGTGAGTTTTTTCATGACTGTGGTGTTTGACAGGCAGCTTTGCAAAATTGCAACATCCTTGCGGGACTTCCGGTTCATTTGACAACTTTTATATCCTCCACGGGACCGATCTCCAGGACCCGTTCGGACTGGTATTTGGGCAGCAGGCCGGCCTTGAGGATGATCTTCTGGCCGATCTCCCCGGCGATGAAGGACGCGAAGCCGATCCCGACGTCCGTCTTCCCGGACTTGCTGATCACATAGAGATCGCGGGTGAACGGGTACTTGCGGTCCTGCAGGTTGTATTGATAGGGCCTGACGAAGCCGAACTGGGTCGAGTCGGCCGGACGGCTGATCCCGAGCAGGGTGGCTTCGGCGAGGACGCGCTTCGTGTAGGGTTCGTCGCTGTCGCTGATCGCGCTGTAGTCGATGATGCCGATGGCCCGGTCGTCGCGGTTGACGTAGGCGAGCACGTCGTCCTTGTTGCGCAGCGCATAGATGTGGGGCGGGAGCTTTTCGAGGCCGGTCAGGTTGAGCATCGCGGCCCCAATGCCCGAGCGGGCGTCTTCGATCACGAAGACCTTGCCTGAGGCGGTGTCGCGCAGGCTGGCCACCAGCTCCTCATAGACCAGGGCGGTGTCGCGTGCAGCGCGGCCTGCGATAAACGCGATCGCGCTGGTCGCGAAGGGAAACTCGCGGGGATTGGTGATTTGCTGGCTCGTGCGGAGGAACGCGCGTTCCCCGGCGCTGAGTTGTCGGGTGGCGATGATCGTCTTGATCGTGTCATTGAGAAACCGATCGAACATGTCTGTCTCGTTCAGGTAATGGATCTCCAGGTTGGCGTACTTGTAGGTGCGTTCGAAGATCTCTTCTTCCTGCCAGATCAGGTCGGCCAGGGTCGTATCGGCCACGATGACCTGACTACCGAGTGTCGTGGCCGTCATCTCTTCCGGTTTCTGTACGCACCCGGCGAGCAGCACCACAGCGGCCGGGACCAGGGCCGTGGCGATGCGGATGAGTATTTGGGTTTTCATTTGATGGAATGACGTTGAAACGCGGCGGATAGCATATAACCGGATGTTAATGAAAGCATATTTCGCGCCCGGAAAAAGAAAGGCCTGAACGCGCTACGGCGATCAGGCCTCGTCAGATTTTGTCTTCGGCTATGGCTTGAGGGTCACGCCGCGATATGTCCGCCAGACCCCGTAGCCGATGAACAGGACCGCCAGGACCGTTCCCCAGGGCGGTGTCGGAATGACCTCCGACAGGTAGATGAATACGCCCATGCCGATGTACGTGAGGCCCAGGGCGACCAGGAACACCTGGCGAATGCGGGTGCCGTCCACGGCCGCAACTTATTGCAGCACGAACTTGATCGGCAGCGTGAACGTCACCGGTACGGTGCGCCCGTTGTGCTTGCCCGGCTTCCACTTCGGCATCATGTTGACGACGCGGAGGGCTTCCTCGTTGCAGCCGCCGCCGATGCCGCGGGCAACGCGGGCCTTCGTGATCTCGCCGTCCTTGGAGACGACGAACTGCACGATGACCTGGCCGGAGATCCCGTTTTCGCGGGCGATCGCGGGGTACTTGATGTTGTCGTAGATGAACTTGTACATGGCCTCGGTACCGTCGGGGAACGAGGGCATCTGCTCGACGAAGGTGAAGGGCTCTTCTTCCTTGACGGGCTCCTCGATCACGGCCGGACCTGTGCCTTCGCCGATCGGCTCGAGCAGGGAGGCGTCGATACCGCCCTCCTCGCCCTTGCGGGTCTCGGTGGCGATCTCCTTGTCCTTGATCTCATCGACGGTGGCAAGCAGTTCTTCCTCCACGACTTCTTCGTCCTTCTTGACCACCGGCGGGACGAACCTGATCTGGTCCTTGATCGGCGGCGGCTCCACCTTGGGCGGCGGTGGCGGCGGTGGTTTCTTCGGGTCGATCGGCGGCGGTTCGGCTAGGGTCACCTCCTTCATCTCCAGCTTTTCCGTTTTCTCCGGGAGGATGCCCTTGATGACGTTGATGATCCGCGGCGCGCTCACCCCGAGAAGGAAAAAGAGGATGCCGGCCAGCATCGCCTGGGACATGTGCTTGTCGTACAGGCGACGAAGCAGATAGGCCCCGTAGGATTTATTGCGGCCCTCGAACACGATATCGTCCATCGAGTTCTTTGTCCAGCGAGGTTCTTCCATGGTGCTGTTTTAAGTTGTTTCAATACATGGATGCACAAAGGCATCCGATTGCATACGCGTCACTTCCTGCTTTGGCCCACCGTCAGGGCCACCAGGGAGTCGATCGGGTCGTTGGGCGCCAGGATGGCGTACCGTTTCACGTCATTGATCGTCATCTCGTCCAGGACATCGACGATGTTCCGGACGGTCGATGCCGGAAGCGGCTTGATCATCACGAAGAGTTGCTCGCGGTCGCCCCATTGTTCCCCGACTTCTTTCTGGCGCTTCTGGATGAAGGCGCGCAGGCCCTTCGGGCTGTAATCGAGGCTGTCGAGTTCCAGCTGTGTGGTCGGGTCGATCTCGTCGGGCGAGACGTAGGCGTAGATCTTATCCCGGGCCCCCAGCATGAGCGTGGCGGTCTTGGACATCTTGATCGGCGGCTCCTTCTCCTTGTCGAGATTCTCTTCCTTGGCCGGCTTGTTGACCTCCATCGTGCGGGGCTTGTTGAAGGTCGTCGCGAGCATGAAGAACGTGATCAGCAGGAAGCCAAGGTCGACCATGGCCGTCAGGTCCACGCGCGTGGACATCTTCTTGCCCCGTACCTTCTTCGAGCCTTTCTTATGCCCTCCCCCCGCGGGGGCGTTCATTTCAGCCATAAGGCATCAATGTTTTTGGTTAGATTGAATTATTCTGTCGCAGCCCGCGCGGAGGTGATCAGGTTAAACTTGTTCACCTTCCGGTTCTGCAGGGCGTTGATCAGCTTGTCGAAATGACGGTATTCCGTCGCCTTGTCCCCCTTGATCGCGATGCGGAGCTGGGTGTTCTCCTGGCGGGAGAACAAGATCAGGTCCTCGACCTGGTGCTGGCCGCCGATCGTGTCGATGACCAGGCCCGGCTGCTTGTAGGAGGCCCGTTCGTTCGGGTCCAGCTCGAGGAACTCAGGCAACGCGCGGATGTCCATTCCCCAGTATTCGAGGGTACGAAAATGGTCGCGCTGTTTCTCCGAGAAGGGGAGCTGGTACTCGGCAGACAGGCGGTCGAGCAGCTTGAGCCGCGTGTTCTGGTCGTCGAGGCCGAAGAACAAGCGGCCGTCCGGCGAGATCTGGAACATCAGGATGTTATTGTCCGGGATGGGGATCTGCGCCGTGGACGACGGGATGTCGATCTGCACGACTTCCTGCGGGCGGAACTTGGTCGTGAGGATGAAGAAGGTAAGCAACAGGAATGCCACGTCACACATGGCCGTCATGTCGATGGTCGTACTCTTGCGAGGTATCTTGACCTTTGGCATAGCTTATTGATTAACGGCGTACGTGGAATTAATGTTTTGCGGCGAAATTCTGCGCAATGCTGAATCCGGCCTCATCGATCCCATACGTCATGCCGTCGATCTTCGTCGTGAAGAAGTTGTAGAAGATGATCGCGATAGCGGATGTGCTGATACCAAGGGCCGTGTTGATCAGGGCCTCGGAGATACCGGTCGACAGGGCGACGGCGTCCGGCGCACCGGCGGTGGCGAGGGCCGAGAAGGCCCGGATCATCCCGAATACCGTCCCGAGCAGACCGAGCAGCGTGGCGACCGACGAGATCGTGGCCAGGATGACGAGGTTCTTCTCGAGCATGGGCAGTTCGAGCGAAGTGGCTTCCTCGATCTCCTTCTGGATCGCGAGGACCTTCTGCTCCTTGTCGAGCTCATTGTTGACGGCCATGCTGTTGTACTTGTGGAGGCCTTCGCGGATGACGTTGGCAACGGACCCTTTCTGCTTGTCGCACTCCTGGATGGCGCCGTTGACATCATTCTTGTCCAGCAGGCCCTTGACGCGGCGGACGAAGTTGGGGATGGAGCCCTTGCCGTGCGCGACGCGGATCGTGATATACCGCTCGATGATGACGCAGATCGTGATGATCATGTTGGCCATGAGGATGGGTACCATCGGGCCGCCCTTGTACATCATGCCAAGATAGTTGCCCGGGTGCGGGTGCCCGGCGGGATCGCCGTTCTCGAAGTTGTCCGGATTACCGAGGATGTACTTGAAGATCAGGATGGCGATCACCAGGGCCACGGGGATCAGGATCGAGGCGAACATCGCGCTGAACGAACTCCCACCTGCGGCTTTCTCAGCTTTTGCATTCGGATTGCTCATAAAAAGGACGGTTTAGGATTGATTGTAGACAGGAATTGATGAGACAAAAAAAGACTTCCGCCCCGGGCGGGAAGTCGTACCCGCAAAAATATTTTTATTTTCTAATGTGCGACGGGCTTCATTATAAAATTTGGCCCGCGTTGCGGCCGCAGAATAATTGTACGCTTTACATTCCGTTAATATGAAACTTATATTAAACATGTTGTGCCATGTAAATCAGAAGTCTATTCACGCACCTTGTGTTTCGGTCAACGCGTGGCCCGGCTCATCCGGCGCGTAGTTATTTATTGACATCTATTCGCCAAGACCTCAAGGAGGCCCAGGATTGCCGTCGTTTGTCATAAGGATGCGTCTTTCATCGTTTTTGCACAACGCCTGATCGAACAGGCGACCACCGCCGGCTGCCGGCGGCTACCTTTGTCGATCGATCATGTTCAGGTTCGAACATCCGGAGTACTTGTGGGCCATCGGCCTCATCATCCTGCCTTGGCTTTCGGCCAGGTTACGGACCCGCCTGGGCGTTGCCGACAGGGTCCGGTGGGGCATCGCGGACCGCCAGGGGATCAACCCGACACCCCGGCGACAGATAGCCCGGATGGCCGGGCCGATGGCCCTCTTCACCCTGGTCGCCCTCGCACTGGCCAATCCCCAATGGGGCACGATGAACCGGTCGGTCGACACCCGGTCTTCGGACGTCTTCATCCTGATGGATATCTCCACGAGCATGCTGGCCGAGGATGTGGCGCCCAGCCGCC
>CAYMLN010000024.1:0-2404 GCA_964391045.1 uncultured Saprospiraceae bacterium | reverse complement strand
AGCCGCCTCGAGCGGGCAAGGCAACTGGCGGGACGGATCACGGATGAGCTCCGCACGGAGCGGATCGGCCTCATCTTGTTTGCGGGCAACGCCTACGTCCAGAGTCCGCTCACGACCGACTGGGAAGCCATACGCTCCTATTTGCAGGCCGCGGACCCGTCGCAGGCGGGCACGCAGGGGACCGCGATCGGGGAGGCTGTCGAGTTGGTGACACGCGGCGCCGAGCCGGGAAAGCCCACCGGCGGAATGATCATCCTGCTGACGGATGGCGAGGACCATGACAAAGGCGCCGTCGCCGACATCCGGCAAGCGGCCAGGGCAGGGTGGGTGACGCATGTGGTCGGCTTCGGCACCGAAGCCGGCGGGCCGATCCCGATCCTCACGTCGGCCGGCCGGGATGTCAAGCGCGACGAGGCAGGCGAGCCTGTTCGCACCCGACTGAACAGCGCGCTGCTCCGGGAGCTCGCCGCAGCAGGGGGCGGGGCATATCATGACCTCAGCCGCGAACGCGAGATCCCGGGCGACCTGCGCCAGGCCATCGATGCGACTACGAAGCGCAAGGCCGCGACGCGCGTCTTTACCGAACACCGGACCATGTATGGCTGGGTTTTGTTGCCGGCGATCCTCATCTTGCTTGTTCAAGTGATTCGCGATCCTAAACTGGAGCAGTAAAGATACGAAGATTCGCTATTACCCTATGCCTCATCGGCACCTCGTGGGCCACGATCTTGGCACAAGCCGATTACATGTGGAAGCGGTCAGGTGATGCGCTGTACACGCAGGAAGCGTATCCGGATGCGGAGACTGCCTATAAAAAGGCCCTCGAGGCGAAGCCGTCGGCGGAGTCGGCCTTCAACCTGGGTAACAGCATTTACAGGCAGCAGCGCCTCGACGAGGCTATCGCCGCCTATGAGGAAGCGGTTGGCCGCACCACCGATCCCAACCTCAAGGCAGACGGCTATTTCAACCTCGGCAATGCATTGTTCGAAAAGCAGGATTACGCCCGGAGCCTCGGCGCCTACAAGGAAGCCCTCAAGCTGCGGCCCGATGATGAAGCCGCGCGGCAGAACCTGATGATGGCCCTTCGCCAGTTGAAGCAGCAGCAACAACAACAGCAACAGCAGAACAACGATCAGCAACCGCCGCCAAAGGACAAGAACGATCCCGCCAGTTCACCGCCGCAGCAGCAACAACAGCCACAACAGGAGCAACAGGATCAACCCGGACAGCAAGACCAGTCGCCATCCGGGCAGGATGACCAGGGCCAGCCGGCCGACGCGAAGCCCCTGAGCGAGGAGGAGGCCCGCGATATCCTCCGGGCGATCGAGCGGGAAGACCAGCGGGTACAGGAAAAGCTCAAGAAAAAAGCATCGGCTGCCAAACGCCCGCCCGTCAAGGATTGGTGATCGGCTGCCACTTTTGGTCAATGAATTGTTATTCGTTTGCCCATGCGGCTCACGGCGATTCATATTTGTACACAGACAACGCTTCGACCATGCGAAACCTAAGACGAATGGCCATGGCCTGCGGTTTGGTCATGATAGGCCTGGCCGCATACGCACAACCCTCGGTCACCGTAAATGTGAGTGCCGACACGGTCCGGCCCGGGGAGATCATCGAGGTCACCTATACGGTGGAGAACGGCCAGGGCCGGCTTGCCCTGCCCGACATGAGTGGCCTGCCCGTGGTGAGCGGCCCGAATTCCTCGTCCAGCTTCATCTACCAGGGCGGCGTCACGCGCTCTACCCAATCGTATTCCTTCCAGTTGCTGGCCCGCGAGGAGGGAACGATCGAGATCCCGGCGACGAAGTACACGGACAAGGACCAGGTGCTCGACATCAAGGGCGTGACCATCACCGTATCTGCCGGCGGCGGCAAGTCAAAACCTTCGTCAAAGTCGGCCGCGCCACCGCCCGTGCAACGCGAAAAACGAAAGTTCTGAGGTGATCCGTCACGCGCTACTGCTTGGCGGCCTGTTCCTGGCTGCGATCGCCGGCCTGCGGGCGCAGTCGGCCGATTTTGTCGCGCGCGGACCGCAAGGAACAGTCCCGCAACATTCGGTATTCGACATCTCCTTTGTCCTCGCCGGCGGGCAGGGCACGAATTTCCAGCCGCCCGCGTTCCGCGACTTCGATGTGGTGGGCGGTCCGTCGATCGGGCAAACGACCAGCATCATCAACGGCGACATCAGCTGGCAGATGGTCTGGACCTACACGCTGCTCGCCCGCAAGCAGGGCCGCTTCACTATCGGCCCGGCGACCGTGACGGCCGGACGCAAGGCCATCACGACGCAACCAGTTACCGTCACGGTTGGCCCACCCGTCCGCACGGATGAGTCTGTTGCGGGCGCGACGGGCGATGAGCCGCTGATGCTCGTGGCTGCGACCGACGGCGAGGCCTTCTA
>CAYMLN010000023.1:0-12018 GCA_964391045.1 uncultured Saprospiraceae bacterium | reverse complement strand
TTGATGATGCTCTCAACCGTCAGCGGCATCAGGTAGATATGATCCGCCGTGACCGGATCGGTCATGATGGTCGCGGGGTTGCTGTTGATGAGGCTGACCTCGATACCCTCCTCGCGCAGGGAGCGGGAGGCCTGGGACCCGGAGTAGTCGAATTCGCACGCCTGTCCGATGATGATGGGGCCGCTGCCGATGATGAGGACGGAACGGATACTGCTATCTTTAGGCATCTGCCGGTTGGTTTAGGCCAGAAAATACGGAGCGACGGGCGCTGTCCGTAAAATCGGGCAAAGATAGCCAAAACGGCCACGAGGTTTACCGGGAGTCCAAATATGATCGCGATGGGGTGGATACGGATGCCGGGCGCATGCCCCGGACAGGCCGAATTCCGTTCCAACAGCTCGCTTAAGATCATGTCGGCATTTAGGCCTCATCCATTATAATGGAATTTATTTGTCCAAAAACTCGTTTTATTGGAAATTATTTGTATTTTCATTCCAATCTGCGGACCTAATGGAAAAAAAGTGGTCGCCAACACTACCAGAAATTGTCTATTCCTCCAGCGACCCTGCACAGAGCCGTCAGCTCCAACAACTGGTCAAAGCCGGCAGGATCAGGAAACTGGCGCCGCGGGTCTACACATCGAATCTGACGGACGATCCGGAGGTTATCATTCGGAGAAACCTGTTCGCCATCCTGGGCAAGCTCTATCCTGGCGCCCTGCTCAGTCACAGGTCCGCACTGGCCTTTGAACCGACCTCCACGGGACAGCTTTTTGTGACCTATCGGTATACGAAGAAGATTAAGATACCGGGTATCACCTTGCATTTCCTGCAAGGTCCGGGTCCGATCGAGGGCGATCATCCGCTGGCCGGCGAACTGTACGCCGCTCAACTGGAAAGGGCGTTGTTGGAGAACCTGCAACCCGGCCGCAGAAGAGGCGAGTGGTCTAAAACCGTTGACCAGGCCGAAGTAGAAGAACGACTCGAACACGTTGCCCGCATCCATGGCGCGTCCGGCCTGAACGCACTACGCGACAAGGCCAGGCGGATCGCAGGGATATTGGACATGGAGCGTGAATTTGAAAAGCTGAACAGGCTTATCAGCGCCATGCTCAATACGCGACCTGCAAGAATGCTCAAGTCCCCGGTAGCGCTGGCCCGTGCATGGGGCGAGCCCTACGACCCTGCCCGATTGCCGCTGTTCGAGAAGCTATTCATCGACCTGAACCGGCAGTCATTTGGCGACTTGCCCGATCGCAATACGGCTCATGCTTCGTGGACGGCCTTTGCATTCTTTGAGGCTTATTTTTCAAATTATATCGAGGGGACCGTTTTCGAGCTGGCCGACGCTGCGCGGGTCATTGCCACGGGTGCGCCTATGCCTGCGCGCCATGAGGACTCGCATGATATATTGGGGACGTACAGGCTGGTCAGTGACCGGCACGAAATGCAGATGACGCCCTCGGACCCGTCATCCATGATCGATATCCTGAAGCACCGGCATGCCGTCCTGCTGGGCGGAAGGGCATCGAAAATGCCAGGCCGGTTCAAGGAGCAAAATAACCGCGCAGGCGAAACGCATTTCGTCGATCATACGCTGGTGAGCGGGACCCTGGCCAAGGGTTTTGATTTCTACAAGGCGCTTTCCCATCCATTCGCCAAAGCGGCATACATCATGTTCCTGGTCAGCGAAGTACATCCATTCACGGACGGAAACGGCCGGTTGGCGCGGATCATGATGAACGCAGAACTGGTGCATCGGGGACAATCGAAGATCATCATCCCGACCGTGTATCGGGACGACTACCTGGGTGCATTGCGTAGATTGAGTCGCCATGGTGATCCGGCGGCCTATGTGCGCATGCTGCGCCGGGCGCATGAATTCAGCGCCACCATCACCGGGGAAGACATGGCACAGATGCAGGCACGTCTTGAAGCGGCAAATGCGTTCAAAGAGCCGGATGACGGCAAGCTTGGCTTTCTGTAAGGAAGCCGGAATCAAATCGTGCAACTGTACATCCTTGAATCGAAATGCTGTAGCGAATGGCCAAACAGATCCTCATCACCGACTACGTCGACCCCGCCCTGCCGGCAGGCCTCGCCGACATGGATTACTCGTATACCTATGCCCCGGAGATGACCCGCGCGGAGATGGCGAAACATCTCAACGGCTACACCGGCGTCGTGATCAACACGCGCTGCGCGATCGACCGCGCCACGCTCGACGGCGCGCCGTCGCTGCGCTGGATCGCGCGGCTCGGCAGCGGACTCGACATCATCGACCTCGACGCGGCGGCGGAGAAGGGCGTACAGGTCTTCAGCGCGCCGGAAGGCAACGCGCAGGCCGTCGCCGAACACGCGCTGGGCATGCTGCTCGCACTCAACAATAAACTCCTCTCCGCCGACCGCTCCGTTCGCGAGGGACATTGGTTACGCGAAGAGCATCGCGGCATGGAACTCGACGGCAAGACGATCGGCATCATCGGGCACGGGAATAACGGCAGCGCGTTCGGCCGGCTGTTTCGCGGGTGGAACGTGCGCGTCATCGCCTATGACAAATACCTGCGCGACTTCGGTACGGAGACGGTGACGGAAACGGACCTCGACACGGTCCTGTCGCAATCGGACGTCCTGTCCCTGCACATTCCGCTCACGGCCGAGACGCGCGACATGGTCAATGCCGCCTTCCTCGCCCGCTGCAAGTCGGGGATGGTCCTCATCAATACGTCCCGCGGCAAGGTCGCCAACCTCGGCGCGATCGCCGACGCACTCGACAGCGGCCGGCTGCGCGGCGCCTGCCTCGACGTATTCCCGCACGAACCGCCCTTGAACGGCCCGGACGACATTCGCGCCGCTTTCGACCGGCTCACGCAAATGCCAAATGTCATCCTGACCCCGCACATCGCGGGCTGGAGCGTGGAATCGAAACGAAAGATCGCGGAGACGCTGGTGCGGAAGATCCGGGCGGCGATCGCCTGATCACATCCGCTCCGCGTTGAGCAGCACGTAGTGCAGGGAATTCGCGTTGGACGCGTTGAGTTTGAATGTACCCTTGAAGGTGAGCACTTCATCTGTCGCGTATCGGCGGATCGACTTCGGATGCAGGCGCAGCTCGGCCACGGTCTCCGGGCCCGAGCCCCCGCAGAAGAAACAACTGGCCATCGGCACGCGAGAAAGCACATACTGGGTGCCCAGCGGATCGAGCGGGATCATGTAGCCGCGCAGGAGCACGACCTGGCCGTCGAGCGCCTTGACCGACGAACCGAAATTCGCTTGCAGGATCTCGATGCCGAGGTCGGCGGAAAACGTCTTCGTGAATTTTACGTCGGTGAGTTGATCCCAGGACAGGAGCGATTGCGCCGGGACGGAAGTGGTCATCAGGGCAACAGACCAACAGCAGAGGAACGGGACCAGGATCTTCACGTTAATGGGCAGGGATGGGATGACGCGATCAGTCGATCACCAGCGTGCCCACGGCTTCGCCGTCCATGAGGCGGGCGAGGTTGCCGGGCGTATTGATGTCGAAGACGATGATCGGCAGGTTGTTTTCCTGGCAGAGCGTGAACGCGGTCATATCCATCACGCCGAGTCCGTCGCGGATCACGCGCGCGAAGCTGATCTTGTCGAGCTTGACGGCGTCCTTGTGCTTTTCCGGGTCGGCCGTGTAGATGCCGTCGACGCGGGTGCCCTTGAGGATCACCTCGGCGTCGACCTCGTTGGCCCGCAGCGCGGCCGCGCTGTCCGTCGTGAAATAGGGATTGCCCGTGCCGCCGCTGAAGATGACGACCCGGCCCTTCTCGAGGTGCCGGATGGCGCGGCGCCGGATATACGGCTCGGCGATGGCATTCATCTCGATGGCGGAGGTCAGGCGCGTGTATACGCCCGCGTCCTCGAGGGCGCTCTGCAGGGCCATCCCGTTGATGACGGTGGCGAGCATGCCCATGTAATCCCCCTGCACCTTCTCGATGCCGGTCTCTTCGGCCTGCAGGCCGCGGAAGATATTCCCGCCGCCGATGACGATGGCCACTTCAACGCCCCTGTCCACCAGGCTCCTGATCTCCGCCGCATAATGTTTCAACTGGCCGGGATGGATGCCGTATTGCTGGTCGCCCATGAGCGACTCGCCGCTGAGCTTGAGGAGGATGCGCTTGTACTTCGCCATTCGTCAGGTGCTTTTGCAAAGATAGGGGCAAAAAAAAGGCGAACCATCACTGATTCGCCCGTATTACGTGGACCGGATCACCCGAGCTTGACGTGCCGGAAGGCCGTCACGGTCAGGTCCTTGTCGAAACTCTTGAGGTAGCCTTCGACTGTCAGGTTGTTGTCCTTGACGAAGGCCTGCGCGAGCAGCGTGTTCTCCTTGAAGAACTTGTTGAGCTTGCCGAGGGCGATCTTCTCGAGCATCTCCTCCGGCTTGCCTTCCTGGCGCGCCTGCTCCTTGCCGATCTCGATCTCCTTCTCGACAACGGATGCATCCACACCGTCCTTGTCGACGGCGATCGGCTTCATGGCGGCGACCTGCATGGCCACGTCGCGGCCCGCGTCGCGGAATTTCTCATCCCCCTTGCTCAGGCCGAGGATAACGCCGGCCTTGTTGCCCATGTGGATGTAGGAGACGACGAGCGGCGCCTCGATGCAGCCGTATTCGGCCAGCTCGATCTTCTCGCCGATCACGCCCACCTGCTCGGTCACCTTCTCGCCGATGGTGATGCCCTGGTAGGGCTTAGTCAGCAGTTCGTCCAGCGATGCCGGGAATGTATCCAGGGCGATCTGGGCGAACTCCTTCGTCAGGTTGACGAAGTCTTCGTTCTTGGCAACGAAGTCGGTCTCGCAGCTCAGGCGGACCACCACGCCGCGCTTGCCGTCCGGGGAGACCATGGCGTACACGACGCCTTCCTTGGCCTCGCGGTCGGCGCGCTTGATGGAGAGCTTCTGGCCCTTCATGCGCAGGATCTCGATGGCCTTCTCGACGTCGCCGTTGGCTTCGGCGAGGGCGGCCTTGCAATCCATCATGCCGGCTCCGGTGATGTCCCGGAGGTTCTTTACATCAGTTGCGGATATCGTGCTCATAAAGCGTTTTCGTTAGACAAATAATGGGACCGTAACGCCGATCAGGCGTTGGCGGATTCCTCCGTCACTTCTTCCTTCTCCTTGCCGCGCTCGGCGAGTCCTTCCTTGATCGCGTTGGTCAGGTAGTTGGTGATAAACGCGATCGACTTCGACGAGTCGTCGTTGGCCGGGATCGGAAAATCGACGAGGTTCGGGTCGGCGTTGGTGTCGACCATGGCGAAGGTCTTGATGCCGAGCTTCTTGGCCTCTGCCAGGGCAAGGTGCTCGCGCAGCATGTCCACGATGAAGACGGCGTGC
Source organism: uncultured Saprospiraceae bacterium (assembly GCA_964391045.1). Taxonomy (GTDB): domain Bacteria; phylum Bacteroidota; class Bacteroidia; order Chitinophagales; family Saprospiraceae; genus Opimibacter. The sequence goes on along the minus strand of CAYMLN010000023.1, from coordinate 6,652 downwards.
GGGAGGCGGTTGATGTCCGCGATACCGCCGAGAACCTTGTTGAGCTTGTTCATCTCGCGGGTCAGCGTGAGCCGTTCCTTTTTGGTCGTGCTGGCCAGCGTCCCGTCCGTGAGCATCTGCTCGAGGTTGTTCATCTTCTTGACCGAGCGGCGGATCGTGGCGAAGTTGGTCATCATCCCGCCGAGCCACCGGTCGGTGACGTAGGGCATGTTGACGGACTTGGCGGCCTCGGCGACGATCTCGCGGGCCTGCTTCTTGGTACCCCCGGTCACTCATATGGTTTGACGAAAAGAGGATCTTCTTGCCGGACTTGGCCATCGACTTGAGCGCGTGCGCGGCGTCCTCCAGGCAATCCGAGGTCCGGTTGAGGTCGATGATGTGGATGCCCTTGCGCTCCATGAAGATGTACTGGCGCATCTTGGGGTTCCACTTACTGCGCATGTGGCCAAAGTGCACCCCGGCATCCAGTAAGTCCTGATATGATGGTTTATCCATGATGGATCTGTTGTTGCGGTTAGGAATGAAGGATTGGGATTAACGCTTGGAGAACTGGAAGCTCTTGCGCGCCTTGGGCTTGCCGTATTTCTTGCGCTCGACGACGCGGGCGTCGCGGGTCAGGAACTTCTTGACCTTCAGCGGTGGGCGGAAGTCGGCGTTGATCTTGGTGAGGGCCCGGGCGATGGCGAGGCGCACGGCCTCGGACTGGCCCTTGTAGCCGCCGCCGGACACGTTGGCCTTGATATCATACTGGCCCATCACGTTGAGCTCCAGGAGGGGCGCGACGGCGATGGAACTGATATGGGCCTGCGGGAAATACTCCTGGTATTCGCGGCCGTTGATTTTGACTTTACCGGTGCCGTTGGATACGTAGACCCGGGCGACTGAAGCCTTGCGGCGGCCGGTGGCGTTGATTGTCTCCATAATGAATGATGTCGCTGTAAAGCTGGATTGACGATTAGATGAGGGGCTGGGGCTTCTGCGCCGCATGGGGATGCTCCCCGCCGGCATAGACGAAGAGCTTCTTGTACATAGCGTTGCCGAGTTTGTTCTTGGGCAGCATACCCTTGACGGCGCGCTCGACGATGCGCTCGGGGCGACGCTCGCGGAGCTGCTGGGCCGTGAATTCCTTCTGGCCGCCCGGATAGCCCGAGTAGTGCTGGTAGGTCTTCTGCAGCTCCTTGTTGCCCGTGAGGCGCACCTTGTCGGCGTTGATCACGATGACGAAGTCGCCCGTGTCGGTGTGGGGCGTGTACTGCGGCGTGTGCTTGCCGCGGAGGACCGTGGCGATCCGGGTGCACAGGCGGCCGAGGACCATCCCATCGGCATCCACCACGTACCATTGGCGGTTGACTTCTTCGTTCTTGACCGAGCGGGTCTTATAACTTAACGTGTTCACTGTCAGTTGTTTTTAAACCTGTTTGCGGGAAATCCTCCCAACCTCCGCGAAAGCGGGACGCAAAGGTAGGCCTTCCGCCCCCATTCCACCAAGGATACGCGGTATATTTTCCCTTAACACCTTTGTAATGGGCTGAAAATCAACATTCATTTGGACCAAATTTTTCAAACATGGCCCGTTTCGAATATCGGAAATCTCAGTCCCGGGTCCTTTTCCGCCCAAACCAGCGGTTGACCCGACGGCTGTACCGTGCATAATCGTCCCCGAAATCCCGCCGAAGTCGCGGCTCCTCGATCCGGACGACGAACAGTTGGAAGATGCCGAAAATGACCAACGCATAGAGGCCCAGTTCCCAATAGCCGGTATACAGCATCTGTCCGGCCAGGATCATCAGGATGCCGATGTACATCGGGTTGCGGGACCAGCGGTAGACGCCGCGGTCGACCAGGCGCCGCGTCGGGTCGGCCGGCGACAGGGTGCCGCGCCCCACGGTCATGAACAGGTAAATGCAATAGAGCGTGAGCAGCGCGCCGAACATCGCGATCGCGAGACCGGCATAATAGCGGACCAGGGTGAACCCGTCGGGCTCCAGCGTCCGCCCCACCCCGCGGGCGATCAGCCAGGGGACCGCCCCGACGACGACGCCGGGTTGCAGGATCGTAAAGAGGAGGTTGCGGACAAACAGGGACAGCACCTTGGGCGCGTTTCCCCGAAGTTACAGCTTGCCGAAGCGCTGTTCGAGGATGACCTTGCGATACGCGAAGATCTTGTCGACCTGCGCATCGACCCACAGCTTGCCGAGGAGCGTGCCGAGCGGACCGAAGCCGATGTCGTAGTAGAGCTTGTCGGTCATTCGCACCCCGCCCGAAATGGCCCGGAAGTGATGCTCGTGATGCCAGATGCTGTACGGCCCCTTGCGCTGCTCGTCGACGAAGAACGAACGGTCCTCCACCTGCGTGATCTCGGTCACCCACTCCAACGGGATGTTGAGCATGGGCCGGATCTTGTAGCGGATGAACATGCCTTCGTACATCTTCGCGGGCAACTGGCCGAGGATCTCGAAGTGCATCTCCGGCGGCGTGATCTCGTTGAGGTTGGCCGGCGAGGAGAAGAAGTCCCACGCCTGCTCCAGGCTGATGGGAAGGTCTTGTGTAAAAAGAAGTTCGCGCATGATGTCAGGTTTGTGCGAGGGCGCGCTTGTAGGCGTCCAGTGTGCGCTCGCGGGCAAAGGCGTGATCGACGATCGGGGGCAGGTAGTCCGGACGGAAATCAGAGATCCACCGTCGGATGTACGTAAAGTCGGGATCGAATTTCTTCTGCTGCTCGGCGGGGTTGAAAATGCGGAAATACGGCGCGGCGTCGCAGCCGCAGCCCGCGGCCCACTGCCAGTTGCCGTTGTTGGCCGACAGGTCATAGTCGATGAGCTTCTCCGCGAAGTAACTCTCGCCCCATCGCCAGTCGATCAGGAGGTCCTTGGTCAGGAAACTCGCGACGACCATCCGCACACGGTTGTGCATGAAGCCGGTCGCGTTGAGTTCGCGCATGCCCGCGTCGACGAGCGGATAACCCGTCTCGCCGCGGCACCATTTGTCGAACTCGGCCGGATCGTTGCGCCACGCGATGGTATCGTATTGCGGCTTGAAGCTCTTCGTGACCACGTGTGGAAAATGCCACAGGATCATCATGAAGAACTCGCGCCAGATGAGCTCGTTGAGCCAGGTCTCGTTCCACGCCGACGCGGCCGCGACGAGCTCGCGCGCGCTCACCGTGCCGAAGCGAAGGTGCACGCTGAGGCGGCTCGTGCCGCGGACGGCAGGGAGATTGCGCGTCTGGTCGTAATGCGTGATGATCGCCTTGTCGGCCGCCGATTCCGGAAAGACTTCGTCGGCTTCCCCGAACCCGATCTCCGGCAAGGTCGGAAACGGCATCGGCGCGGTCTTTAGGCAGGCGCCGAGCTTTCGCTCGCTCGGGTAGCGGACCTTGCCGCCGGCGAGGTACTTCGCCTTCCACGCCTTCGAATATGGGGTAAAGACCGTGTAGGGCGTACCATCGGCCTTGACCACCTCGCCGCGCTCGAACACGACCTGGTCCTTGAACGTATGGAGGGCGATGCCCCGCGCCGCGAGCTGCCGTTCGATCGCATCGTCGCGCTTGACGGCATACGGCTCATAATCATGATTGGTATACACGGCCTCGACGTCGTAGGCCGCACAGATGCGGTCGAAGGCGCCGGCCGGCGTGTCGTGGATCACCCAGAGGGACGATCCCACATCGGCCAGCTGCGCCTGGATGTCCTGCAGCGCGCGGTAGATGAAGGTCACGCGGCGGTCCTTCGGGTCCGGCAGCGGGTCGAGGATCTGCGTGTCGAAGACAAAGACCGGCAGCACGGGCCGCCCGGCAGCCAGGGCCTGGTGCAGGCCGTGGTTGTCGTGCAGCCGCAGGTCGCGGCGGAACCAGAAGACGGAGATCGGTCCGGAGGGCATGGGCGGTTGTTCGGACCTTAAATAGCGATCCGGGCTGTTTTGTTCTGTTCGAGGGTATTATAATCTCGCGCAATCCCGATAGCTATCAGGACAACGACCCAACGACGGCAATGACATGGATAATGGACGCATACTGACCCAGTACTGCGGGAACCATGCGCATCCACCTGCTACACAAGCCCTTTGGACATTGCGGCATTCCTTACACGCAGAGCCGCAGGGACGCAGTCTTCGCCAAGCCTCTGGTGCATGTAGGTACTTCCCTTATCGCGGTAACGTTTGGCCCGATCGAGACACTTTAGAATGGGTTTACACATTGATTACTATTCTTCCAAGCCATCGGATAACATGCATGAAAACGAAATTACCGGGCTGATCGTGAGAATCTCCTTCGACATCCACAGCCAGCTCGGCCCTGGCCTGCTCGAGTCGGTCTATGAACAGATTCTCTTGTATGAGCTTCAAACCTGCGGCCTCCGGGTATCCCGGCAAGTCGGCCTGCCCGTCGTTTGGAAGGAAGTCAGGCTGGATCTGGGCTTCAGGCCCGATCTGATCGTTGAAGGCAAGGTCATTGTAGAATTGAAATCCGTCGAGGCATTGGCTCCGGTTCATGCAAAACAGGTACTCACGTACTTAAAACTGACCGGATACAAAGTTGGCCTCCTGATCAACTTCAACGAGGCATTACTTAAGAACGGAATTCGGCGATTGGTGAACAATTTATAATCCGTACAACCCTTGGCATGCATGGGACATGAGAAAGGCCGACGACCATAGAAGCTGCGGCCCTGCGGCTCCGCGCGAAATATGTCCTCCGCGGAACAACCGTTTTGATCATCCTCAGCATACATGCTCTGCCATCCCCCAATTGTCGATGCCTCTCATGCTACTTCCTGCAACACCCATTTCCGGCTTGGCGCGAGTCTTTCATCTTCAATACCTGCCATCCTTCCGGTACGGCAACTTCTCCATCCCCTCCACCTCCAGGCTCGCGAAGCCGAAATCCGCCGTCACCTTGCCGCGGATCAGGTACAGCCCCGCGCCCTTGAACGGATACCGGGCCAGCGCGGGCGGGAAGTGCGTCGTGTCGAAGTACCGCCCTTCCTCGTCGAGCCACGTCCCGAAACTCATCAGCTTGCCGTTTGACGCGGTCACGGGCTTGCGGGTCACGTAGTAACCGAGCATGGCCGCGCGGCGGCCGACGAGCCCGTCGAGCGCGCGCGTGAGGACGGTCTTCGCCTTCGGCCGCTCCTCGAGCAGGTCAAAGGGGCTGCACAGCGGGAAGCCGAGCAGCTCGATCTCGTCGTACGCCTGGTCGTAGGCGCTCTCCTCGAGTTGCGGGAGCGCATAGTCGACATGCTGCCCGCCGTCAAACAGCGCCGGCTGCCCGATCACGTCCTTCGCCTGCGGGTTGTGCACCGCGTACTTGTGCCACATGAGTTCGCACTTGGTGCGGCCCGTCCACCGGAACGCCCCGATGCGGATGAGGAGGTCGAGCTGCTCGCGGCCGATGTCGACGCGGGCGACGAAGTCCTCGAGGCTCGCGTAGGGTCCGCCGCGGAGGCGCTCCTCGACGACGCGGTGCGCGACGGCGCGCTCGAGCGACTGGATGTGGATGAGCCCGAGGTAGATCGTCCGCCCCTCGATGTGGGTGAGGTTGAAGCTGTGGTTGACGCACGGCGCCTGGATATCGGCGCCGCACATGCGCGCCTCGTGCACATAATACTCCGTGCGGTAGAAGCCGCCGAAGTTGTTGATCACGCCGACCATGAACTCCAGCGGGAAATAGGTCTTGAGGTAGAGGCTCTGGAAGCTCTCCACGGCGAAGCTCGCCGAGTGCGCCTTGCAGAAGGAATACCCGGAAAAGCTCTCGACCTGCCGCCACACCTCCGCGATGAGTTCTTCCGGGTATCCGCGGGCGCGGCAGTTGCGCCAGTATTTCTCCATCAGCTGCCGGAAGGTGTCGGACGACTTCTTCTTGCCCGTCATGATGCGGCGCAGCACGTCCGACTCGTCGAGGTCGAGGCCGGCGAAGTGGTGGACGATCTTCATCACGTCCTCCTGGTAGACCATCACGCCGAAGGTCTCACCGAGGTGCTGCTCGAACACCGGATGGAGGTACTGCACCTTGTCCGGCGCGTGGAAGCGGTGGATGTACTCGCGCATCATGCCGCTCTTGGCCACGCCGGGGCGGATGATCGAACTCGCCGCGACGAGATGCACGTAGTTGTCGCAATGCAACTTGGTGAGCAGGCCGCGCATGGCGGGCGACTCGATGTAGAAGCAGCCGATGCAATGGCCGCCGCGCAACTGGGCCTTGACCTGCGGGTCCTCCTTGATGCGGGCGACGTCGTGGATGTCGACGGCCTTGCCCTGGTTTTGCCGCACGAGCTCGACGGCGTCCTTGATGTGCCCGAGCCCGCGCTGGCTGAGAACGTCGTACTTGTGGAAGCCGAGGTCCTCCGCGTGATACATGTCGAAGTGCGTGATCGGGAAGCCCTTCGGCATCATCTGCAGCGCGGTGTGATACGTGAGGGGCCGTTCGCTGACGAGCACGCCGCCGGCGTGGATGGAGAGGTAGTTGGGAAAACGCTCGATCATCTCGCCGTAGCGGAAGATGTGCCGGGCGTAGGGGTGGTGCTTGTCCGACGCGAGCGGCTCGTCGACGATGGCGTCGATGTCGGCCTTGGGCAGCCCGACGACCTTGCCGAGTTCGCGGATGATCGACCGTCCCTTGAAGGTGTTGTACGTCGCGAGCAGCGCCGTATGCCGG
>CAYMLN010000022.1:10495-12097 GCA_964391045.1 uncultured Saprospiraceae bacterium | reverse complement strand
CCAGCGCCGTGACGAGTGGTCCCGGTCCCTCCTTGCCGGTCCCGGCGGCAAGGACGAGGACGGCGATATCCTCGTCATTCTCGATCACCCGCGTGACCTCGGCGAGCGTTTCGCCTTCACCGATGACCTGTTCCGGCTCGAGCTTGTCATGGCGCAATATCTCGATCCCGGCTTCTCGATCTCTTCCGACACGGGGTACATGCATGGCCGGATCCGCGACACCAACATCGGGTATGCCTTCTTCGATTACGTGGCCGACAATTTCTTTGTCTTCAACGACTTCCTGGAGGCGAATGCGGACACGGACGGGCTCATCATCGACTTGCGGCATAACCAGGGCGGCGATTTCACCTACAGCTTTTCCAGCATGGGCCGGCTCACCGACCAGGTGCGCCATGTCTTCAGTTCGCGGACGAAGAACGGACCCGGGCCCGACCAGTTTACCGCGTGGTACGACTGGGCCTTCGAACCGGAAGGGCCGTATTTCAACAAACCCATCGTCGTCCTCACCGACCGTTATACCATCAGCGCCGGGGAACGCGCCGTGATGGCGCTCATGACGCTTCCCAATGCGACATTCGTGGGGGATACGACCAGCGGTGCGCACTCCACCGCGATCGGGGGCGAACTGGCGAACGGATGGTACTATTCGATCGCCACACAAAACACGCGACTTTTCGACGGCCGGTCATACGAGGGCGTCGGCCTGGCCCCGGACATCCGAGCCATCAACGATCCGGGTGAGCTCGACGCGGGGGTCGACCGCGTGCTTGAGACGGCGATCGGTTTATTCTGAACCCATATCCGGGTTCGTTGCCGCTCGCTGGTCGCTTGCCTGATTCTTGCGGATCACCCAGCACGAGGGTCCCGGAAAGTAACGAACTTGCACTTGAACAATCCACGTCACCCGCCCATGCAATTCCGATCGGTCTTCCTGTCTCTCCTCCTGCCCTTCATGCCGGGCCGGGATCTTGCCGCCCAAGTCAAGACGATCACCAGCGCCTCCGCCCTCGACGTCTCCCTCGATACGGGGACCGGCGCCCTCAGCGGCACGCTGACCACGCCCGACGGAAAGGAGCGCATGCCCGTGGTACTGGTCGTCCCGGGTTCCGGTCCGACGGACCGCGACGGCAATTCTCCCATGGGCGTGCAGGGCAATACGTACAAGATGCTTGCCGATGACCTGGCCGCTCAAGGCATTGCCACCTTGCGCTATGACAAACGCGGCATCCGAAAGAGCGCCGAGGCCATGACGAGCGAAGCCGACATGCGCTTCGAGCACGGCATCGCGGATGCGGTAGGCTGGGTGCGCTGGCTGAAAAAAGACACGCGATTTTCCCGCGTGATCGTTCTCGGCCACAGCGAGGGCTCGCTGATCGGCATGGAAGCGGCAAAGGACGCGGGCGCGGATGCCTGCATATCCGCCGCCGGCCCCGGCCGGCCCGCCGACCAGCTGCTGCGCGAACAGCTCGCCAAGCAATTGCCCGACGACCTGATGGCGGAATCGAACCGCATGCTCGACAGCCTGGTGGCCGGCAAGACCATCCCGGAGCCGAATCCCATCCTTGCCGCCCTCTTCCGCCCCAGCGTCCAGCCCTACCT
>CAYMLN010000022.1:625-10485 GCA_964391045.1 uncultured Saprospiraceae bacterium | reverse complement strand
GGTTCAAGTACGATCCGGCCGAGGTCATCGGCAAACTGCACATGCCCGTCCTGATCCTGCAAGGGACGACGGACCTCCAGGTCACCACGGAAGAAGCTCGATTACTGGCTGCCGGAAATCCTGCCGCACAGCTCATGCTCATTGAAGGCATGAACCACGTCCTCAAGGCTGCGCCCGAGGATGCCCAAAAGAACCTGCTGACCTACAGCGACCCGGTGTTGCCGCTGATGGATGGGCTGGTGGCCGGGATCGCTTCGTTTATCGCGGATATCAAGTGACCCTTTGCAAAGGGCAGAGGGCAAAGGCAAAATGCAAAGGGCAAAGGGCAAAGGACAGAGGGCAAGGGCAAAGGGCAGAGGGCATAGCGCATAGCGCATAGCGAATAGCGAATTGCACGAAGGAGAAGGGAATCGGCAGGCTATGAAAAACTCTGTGGTTGGACTTGGCGTCTTGGCGTCTTGGCGCGAGACATCGAGTTTCACACTTACCAGAAAGTGTATTGGTCCCACGGGATTCGTCGAGTTCACAAGGAGTAAACGGAGTCAAACAGAGGTTCGCAGTGGTCCAGCTCAGGTCACTCCGGGAACCTCTGCTCAACGCTGCTCACGCTATTGGGGATGAGGAACAGCATGGCGAGGTTAATCGCCTTCTCGTATTCACCACAGATACCACGGATTTCGGCACAGATTAATCACAGATTTGGATCAACGCCACAAGTCAATCCGGGCAAATCCGGGATATCCGGGCAATCCGGGGTGAACAGGTAAGTCGCTTGATGGAAGGGGCCTTTACGCCGCATCGAACGCCCTTGCTTCCGATCCTCCATCCCCGGCACCTTGCGCCACTTGCGTAGACAGACCTAACTTTACTTACTATCCATGGTGGTCGCGTAATCGATCAAGACCCATAATTCGCAGGCCATCCATGGCGGGAAAAACCGGAGCGATGAAAAAGAAAAAGCTGAACCACATCGGGCTCGACCCCGCCCAATCAAAGGCGCTGGGCGAACAACTCAACGTACTTCTCGCGAATTATTCGATCTTCTACCAGAACGTACGCGGGTTTCACTGGAACATCAAGGGCGAGAAATTCTTCGAACTGCACCTCAAGTTTGAAGAATTGTATAACGACCTGCTCCTTAAGATCGACGAAATCGCTGAGCGCATCCTGACGCTGGGCGAGACCCCCGCCCACAACTACTCGGATTACCGGAAAGTCTCGATGATCAAGGAAAGCCCGGCCATCAGCGATGGGACCAAGGCCTTGGAAAGCATCCTCGACGCCTTTCGTGTCATCATCCCCCTGCAGCGGGAGATACTCACACTTGCGGCAGATGCAAACGACGAAGGCACGAATGCACTTATGAGCGATTACATCCGGGCGCAGGAGAAACTGGTCTGGATGTATAGCGCCTTCCTAAAGGCCTGAACCGGGCTGGGACAGCGGACATGAATCGGCAGGCTGTGAAGATGGCTACGGTTGGACTTGGCGGCTTTGCGTCTTGACGCGAGACATCGAGTTTCACACTTACCAGAAAGTATATAGGTCCCACGGGATTCGTCGAGTTCACAAGGAGTAAACGGAGTCAAACAGAGGTTTGTAGTGGTCCAGCTCAGGTCACTCCGGGAACCTCTGGTTAACTCTGCTTACGCTGATGTGGATGAGCATCGCCCAAGTGATCCCAGCTATTCATCGTCACGGTAAGTCAATCCGGGCAAATCCGGGATATCTGAGTCATCTGCGGTGAAGAAGAGCGCTGATTAAAGAGGTTTACCAAACGATTTGAGCCACTGTCTCGCGTATGTAAATAGTGCGACCCGGCGGACCATCCGGCGATGCAGCAACCCCGAACTTTGATCCGTTATGAAAAACGTCCTCCTTCTCTTCGTCGCCATGCTGGCGATCTCGGGTACTTCCTACGCCCAGGAAAGCTACTGGCCCGTGACACGGGACATGAACGGCGCACAACTGACCACCTACCAGCCGCAGGTTGAGGCCTGGGCCGATTACGCGGAGATCACTTTCCGGCAGGCCTTCGCACTCCAATCGAAAAAAGGCGAAGCCGAACAACTCGGTGTGATCCGGGCGCGCGCACTGACGGATGTCGATATGGCTTCGCATTCGGTGCTTGTCCATGACATCGAGGTACTGTATGTCCATTTCCCGTCGCTGGACAGTGCAACGGCCGCCGGATTGAAGCCGGTCGTGACGGCGTTCATCCCGGACTCCCTGGGCCTGACGGTCGAGCAGGTGGCGGCCTGCGTCCCCAAGGAAACACCGGCCAAGCCCGCCGCGGTGTCCCACGACCCGCCGGACATCTTCGTGTCCTTCGGCCCGGCGCTCCTCCTCCAGGTCGAGAAGACGGCCATGTCGTCCGACATCCCGGAGACGAGCCTCTCCTTTGTCATCAACACCAACTGGCCTGTTTTCTTCGACAAGAAGGGCAACGCCTACTACCTGTGGGATGAACAGGAATGGCTGACCTCCGGAAAACTCGACGGCACCTGGCAGATCACCACAAAGCTGCCCGCCGAGATGAATGACCTGGCCAAGGATACGCTTTGGGCAAGTTTCAAGGAAGCCATTCCGCCTCCCAAGCCAACCCAAAAGAACAAGAAAGCGCCTACTGTATACTTCAGTTCGAAACCCGCGGAGCTCGTCCTTTTCGAAGGCGAACCGAAATGGCAAAAAATACCTGACAATGCTTTGGTCTATGCTGGCAACACCTCGCATGACGTGTTCAAGGACCCGAAGGCGGGGAAGTACTATATCCTGATCGGCGGACGGTGGTACCGCACGTCGGACCTTGACGGCAACAAATGGACCTACGCCACAGATGACCTGCCGGCCGATTTTAGCCGCATTCCCTATTCCAGCCCGGCGTCCCGCGTCCTGGCCTCGGTGCCCGGCACCGAAGCGGCCAAGGATGCCGTGCTGATCGCCCAGATCCCAACGCGGATCATCGTTGATCCGGAAGCGGCCGCCAAGGAGGTCAAGATCACGTATGACGGCGAGCCCCGCTTCGAACCGATCGAAGGGACATCGCTGACCTATGCCGTGAATACCGCTGACAAGGTGGTCGAGATGGACGGGACGTATTATGTCTGCTACCAGGGCATCTGGTTCCTCGCCTCCTCGCCCACCGGTCCATGGACGACCGCCAAGACGATCCCGGCAGAGATCTACGATATCCCGGCATCATCCCCGGTGTACAATGTCACGTTCGTCACGCAGGCCGAGACGGAAGACGGCAACGTTGAGGCGTCGTATACCTCCGGGTATACCGGATCGTACGTAAGCGGCGCCGGCGCATCGGTGGTCGTCGTGTTTGGCACGGGATATTATTACCCGCCCTACTATTATCATCCGCCCTACGGCTACCCGTATTGCTATCATTACCCGCCTGCGTACGGATATCCGTATTACGGGTATGGCAATACGTACTATCGCGCATCGTACAACCCGTACACGGGAACCTACGGTCGGAGCGCGACCACCTATGGCCCGTATGGCAGCGCGACCGTCGGCCAGGCCTACAATCCCTACACCGGCACGAGCGCCCGCGGTGTCTCCACGTCGACGCCCTATGGCCGCAATTCCTATGCGGAAGCCTACAATCCGTACACGCGGACCTACGCGCAGACCGAGCAGCACAGCAACTACAACGGGCAGTGGGGCAGTTCGACGATCAGCAACAGCCAGGGCACAGTCAAGACCGGACATGCCGTCTCGGACCAGGGCGCGATCGCGGGGGCGAAATCGACCTCCGGCGCCGCGGCGGTCCGGAAGACCGGAGAAAACGGGACAGGCGGCGCGGTCAGGACCAAGAGTGGCGACGTCTATGCCGGCAGCGACGGAAACGTGTATAAGAAGACGGACAGCGGCTGGCAACAGGTGGGCGGAGCACAACCGGGCACTACGCAGGCCCGTACCACACAGGCACAACCTTCCGCCGGGCAGCAACCCGCTCCGGCATCTGCAAAGACCTCCGCTGCACCCAGGACGACATCCTCATCCGTCAGCGCGGCCCAGACCCAGGAACTCAACCGGCAGGCTGCTGATCGCTCCAGAGGCAACTACACAAGCCAGCAATACTCCGCTGCAAGGTCATCCTCGTCTTACAATCGACCCAGTACAGGGGCAAGACCGAGTTCGGGAGCGCGGCCGAGTGGCGGTGGGGTGCGCAGGCGTTGAAGAGTTAAGGGCTAAGGGCTAAGGGCTAAGGGCAGAGAGCAGAGAGCAGAGAGCAGAGGGCGGAGGGTGGAGCGGAAGAGAATCAGCAAGTTGAGAAGATGTCAATAGTTGGACTTGGCGGCTTTGCGTCTTGGCGTGAGACATCGAGTTTTACACTAAACACAAAGTGCATTGGTCCCGCGGGATTCGTCCAGCCCACAAGGAGTAAACGGAGTCAAGCAGAGGTCCGCAGTGGTCCGGCAAAAGACACTCTTGGAGCCTCTGCTTGACTCTGCTTACGCTGTTGTGAATGAATATCGCCATCGGGCGATTAAAAGCATTTCCAATCTCACCACAGATTGCCCTGGCGGCGGAGGTTGTAGCTCGTGAACGACCTCGTGTGCTATGGGGCGATCAGCATGATCCACAGGACAGCCAGGATCGGCCCGACCAATCCGATCAGCAGTCCGCCGATCCGGAAGTCCTTCTGCTCGATATATCCGGTATTGAGCACGATCGCGTTGGGCGGAGTCGATACCGGCAGCAGCAGGGCCATCGAGGCGGACAAGCCCACGGCCATGGCCACCTGGAGTTGGTGATCCGGCAACAAGGCCATGCCCAGGGGTACGAACACTGTAGTCGAAGCATTGCTGCTCACGATGTTGGACAAGACCATCGTCGCGTATGCAATGCCGAGGATCATCACGAACGGACTGACCGATAATCCACGCAACATGCCGGCGTAATGGTCGAGGAGACCGGTGGTCTGCAAGGCCAGTCCCAGTGAAAGCGCGCCGGCGACGAGCAACAAGGTATCCCACGGCATGGCGCGGACATCCTGGGCCGTGATGATACCCGTCAAGGTGAAGATCACGAGGGGAACCGCACATACAGCCGCCACGGTGATGCCGTGCCACGACCCGGTCAGCCACAGGCCGATCGTCACAGCGAGCACGGCGAGGACGATGCGGCGATGCAGGATGATTTCCTTCCCGCCTTGTTCCTGTTCGCCGGCGATCAGGTCGACCGGGATGGCCGGGGCATTGCGCATGAACATGTACACGAGGACTACGCCTGCGAGGGCGGTGAGGCCCAGCGCCATGGGCAAGCCATAATAGATCCATTCCAGGAAGCCGACCGTTATGTTGGCCCGCGCCAGGCCGCCGACGGCAATGACGTTGGGCGTGCTTCCAATGAGCGTGCCCATCCCGCCGGTCGTCGCAGCAATGGAGACGCCGAGCAACAAGGCCTTGCTCACGCCGGTCCGGCCCATCTGGGCGAGCAACGGCGCCAGCGCGGCGACCACCATGGCTGTCGTCGCGGTATTGGACAGCAGCATGGACGCCACCATGGTCACGGCCATGAGGGCGATGAGGAGATTCCGCGGATTTGATCCGGACACCCGCAGTGTGCCCAGAAGGAGGCGCCGATCGAGCTGCGTCTTGGTCATCGCCGCCGCGAGGAAGAATCCGCCGAGCAACAGCCAGGTGATTGGGCCTGCAAACGTGATCACATACTGATCGATGGCCTCGGGTTCGGCATTGAAATGCGGATTGCCCAACGCAAAGACCAGGTAGGCGATGATGAACAGGCCGACGGCGAAGGCCGGGATGGCCTCCGTCACCCAAAGCCCGATCGCAAAGAAGAGCAGGAAGAGGACGTAGGCCTGGTCATCGTTGAACGTCGGCTCGCGGAGCAGCCAGGTGAGGCCGAGGGCGGCAATGAAAGAACCAATGAAGCGCACCAAGGCTTTTTGTCCGGCGCCGTTCCGGCCGGTGGATTGGGGATTATCGGACATGACGTTCAACCTGTCAGGAAGCGTTGCAAGGGTGAAAGATATCTCGCAGCACGACATCAACGAGCCTGCGATGAAAACCTAAACGTGTTGTATTTACAAACAAGACAGCCACCAACGCGGCATTCGCTGCACCTATACACTGACCGGCAGCGGGTTGTCGTTACCTTCGCTTGCCTCGACGCATATGCATTGCAACTGTTATTGCCATGAAACGGAACGAACGCTTCATTGTCCTGGCCCTCCTCTTGGCCGGTCCTGCCCTCTGGGCCCAGGCCGATCGCTGGACCATCACCGGCCCGGGCACCATCGCCTGGGCGCCGGCTGCGGGTGAACCGCATTCCGAACATATCGAGATGAGCGGGCGTTATGTGTCGGCCGTGATTCGATACGGCGTAGAGGCGGACGGAAGCCTTCGGCTCAGCCGAACCATCGTCTGGCCCATGTTGCGAACGATCCCGAACAACACGCACGCGAGCCTGACCCGCACCTTTTCCATCGACCCGGTCAAGCTCATGTCGATTAAACGCCGGCCCGTGACCACGGAAACCGTCAGCGAATTCCAGCTTGATGGCACGCTGACGATCCGCAGTACGCTGGCCGGTGAATTCGCCCTTGTCCGGACGCTGTTTCCCTCGACCGACAAGCCTGCCTTTTGCGAGAAATATGTGTTGCGCAACCAAGGTGCGAAAACGTCTGTCGTCGAGATCCCCGATATCCGGCAAACCGTCCGCACGCTGCAGTCCGAAGGCGTCGACGGCGCGTATCGCCTCACGGCTGTCACCCAATACCACGGCGCGTATACCGTATCGCCGGGCGACTCGGTCGTCTTCTACCTCCACATCCTCGGCGAGACCAGCGACCAGCGGCCCGACCTGCCGGAAGGCGAAGAAGAACGCTCCAAGCGTCGGCGCCAGTTGGCCGAATGGCGCCAAAACCTCGTGCTGGAAACCCCGGACGAAGTGCTCAACACCGCCTTCGCCTTCGCCAAGATCCGCGCGCATGAGAGCATCTTTGCGACAAAAGGCGGGCCGATGCACGGACCGGGCGGCCTCAGCTATTACGCCGCGATCTGGGCCAACGACCAGGCTGAATACATCAACCCCCATTTTCCCTTCGCCGGGTATGCCTATGGCGATTCGTCCGCAGTCAATGCCTTCCGCCACTTCGCCCGCTACATGAATCCCGAATATCGACCCATCCCCAGTTCAATCATCGCTGAAGGGACGGACTATTGGAACGGCGCGGGCGACCGCGGGGATGCGGCCATGATCGCCTACGGCGCCGGCCGATTTGCCCTCGCTGAAGGTAACACGACCATCGCTGCGGAATTGTGGCCGCTCATCGAATGGTGTCTTGAATACTGCCGACGGAAACTGACGGCAGACGGCGTCGTCGCGTCCGATTCCGACGAACTCGAAGGCCGCTTTCCCGCCGGCACGGCCAACCTATGCACTTCCTCGTTGTATTACGATGCGTTGTTGTCCGCCGCCTGGTTGTCTACGTCGCTGGGAAAAGACAAGAAGATCGCGGCGAATTATCGCAAGCAGGCAAAGGCCATGGCGGCAAGCATCGAGACATACTTCGGCGCAAACGTGGCGGGCTTCGATACCTACCGGTACTATGCGGGCAACGAAACGCTGCGGGCATGGATCTGCATCCCGCTGACCGTCGGCCGCTATGACCGGAAAGCAGCTACAGTCGACGCACTGTTTTCGCCGCAACTCTGGACGCCCGACGGCCTGGCCACCGAGGCGGGTGACAGCGTTTTATGGGATCGCTCGACCCTGTATGCCCTTCGCGGCGTGTTCGCGGCCGGCGAGACGGTTCGGGGCCTCGACTACCTGCGCCATTATGCCCGCCGGCGACTGCTCGGCGAACATGTCCCCTACCCCGTGGAAGCGTGGCCGGAAGGTGGACAGCGTCATCTATCCGCGGAAAGCGGATTGTTCTGCAGGATCTTTACGGAAGGCCTGTTTGGCATCCGTCCCGTCGCCCTCAATGCGTTCGACATGACGCCCCGGCTGCCGGCCGATTGGCCGGTGATGAAGCTTCGGCAGGTGCACGGCTTCGGCACGACCTACAATATCGAAGTGCGTCGTGAAGCCGACAAGCTCCGCGTCATCGTGATCGCGGACAAGATCACGGTCAGCGACCAGTTCATCACGGAAGGCGACGTGGTCCGGATCCAGTTCCCCGCGAAATAACATTCCGAAGTCCTGGTTACTGTACGCCGCATCACTCCCGATCATCCCGACTTCCTCGCCCTCGTCCATGCCCTCGATGCCGAACTCGCCATCCGGGACGGAGACGACCATCCCTTTTACGCGCAGTTCAACACCCTCGGCGCGATACGCCAGGCAGTGCTCGCGCTCATCGATGATGTGGCCGTCGGCTGCTGCGCCTTCAAGGCCTTCAAGGAGGAGACCATGGAGATCAAGCGCATGTATGTCGCACCCGCCCATCGCGGACGAGGCATCGCCCCTGCCCTGCTGGCTGAGCTAGAACAATGGGGACGCGAAACCGGATACAGGGAGGCCATCCTCGAAACCGGCTTCAACCAGCCCGAAGCCATCCGGCTCTATGAAAAATGCGGATACCACCGCATTCCGAACTATGGGCCGTATGCCAACGTGGCGAACAGTGTTTGCTTTGGAAAAGGACTTTGACCAACGTCGTTTAAGTGGTTAAATGTTTAAATGTTTAACCGAAGATCCCTAAACCCTGCCGAGTGGATCGAGATATCGCGGGGGCAAGCCCCGCTCCTAAAACCCCTCAAAAACAAACCGTATAGAGGCAGGGCTCGCCCCTGCCGAACCGAAGATCCCGCCCCTGCCGAACCCCAACACCCAAGCCCCTGTCAAGTGGATCGAGATATCGCGGGGGCAAGCCCCGCTCCTGAAACCCCTCAAAAACAAACCGTATAGAGGCAGGGCTCGCCCCTGCCGAACCCGAAAACCCAAGCCCCTGCCGAACAACGCCTATAAAGGCAGGACTTGCCCCTGCCGAACCTAAAGACCCAAGCCCCTGCCGCGTGGATCGAAATATCGCGGGGGCAAGCCCCGCTCCGATAACGCCAGGCGCACCTCCTCTTCCCCCGAAAATCCCTACTTTGGTCCACGCCATTCCGCCCTGCGGGCGGGACATACGGCGTATCCATGGAGCCAGCGGAACACCATCCCATCATCGATCTGTTGCGGACAACGGATATCTTTTCCGGCACGCCGCAGGATGTACTGGCGGAAAACATCGACCATTTTGCAGAACTGACCTTCGGGTCGGGAGAGAACATCATCCGGAAAGGCGATGACGGGCGGGAGATGTATATCATCATGGAGGGGGACGTCAAGGTGCATGATGATGACGTGACGGTCGCGCACCTGGGCGCAGGAACGTACTTCGGGGAAATGTCCCTCCTGCAGCCGTCGCCCCGATCAATGTCCGTTTCGGCGACGCGACCCACGCGGGTGGTGATGATCAACCAGGAATCCTTTTACCGGCTGATCGCCCGACATCCGGAGATCATCCAAAAAATGGTCGGCGGTATCCTCGACCGGCTTCGCCATCAGACCACGGCCATGGTGGACGAACTACGTTCCCGCGAGGCGGAACTGAAGACGCAGGTCGAGCACCAGACCGCGCGCTACCGGGAACAGAAAGAGCGTGCGGAGCAATCCGAAAAGTTCAAGCAACAGTTCCTGGCCAATATGAGCCATGAGATCCGCACCCCGATGAATGCCGTGATGGGGATGACCGACCTGCTGCTCGACACGCTTATGCAACCCCGGCAACGGTTCTATCTCGAGCGGATCAAGCGATCGTCGGAGATCCTGCTGCATCTGCTCAACGATATCCTGGACCTGTCCAAGATCGAGGCCGGGAAGATGGAGCT
>CAYMLN010000022.1:0-615 GCA_964391045.1 uncultured Saprospiraceae bacterium | reverse complement strand
GCACATCGAATTTTCCCTGCGCGATGTCCTCGAGCAGGTCCGGATGACGCTCCAGCACAAGGCGGATGAACAGGGCCTCGACCTGATCCTCCTCACCGACCCGAGCCTGCCGGACATCTACATCGGCGATCCCGTGCGCCTCAACCAGGTCCTGGTCAACCTGGCCGGCAACGCGATCAAGTTTACCGAGCGCGGGAGTGTCTGCATCCAGGTGCGCCGCGCCGGCCGTCAGGCCCTGAGCTTTGCCGTCACCGACACCGGGATCGGCATCCCCGCGGATAAGCTGCAGTCCATCTTCGAGAATTTCGCCCAGGCCCACACGTCGGATACCCGCAAATACGGCGGCACCGGCCTCGGGCTGAGCATCAGTCGCCAACTCGTCTCGCTCATGGGAGGCACGATCTCCGTTGACAGCACGGTTGGCTCCGGCACCAGATTCTCGTTTACCGTGGCCCTGCCAGTCGGCTCACCCGAGGGACTGCAAGCGCGCCACGCAAGCAATGGCCACGTCGACGGCAGCATCCTCGACGGCCTGCGCATCCTCGTCGTCGATGACAACGAGTACAACCGGATCGTTGTACAGGATACGCTTGAATCCAAGTCTCGCGCCCACGT
>CAYMLN010000021.1:11163-12140 GCA_964391045.1 uncultured Saprospiraceae bacterium | reverse complement strand
CATAGTCGCTAGATTGTCCGTCTCAATCTATCGGTCGCCCGGCGAAGCGCGGGCGACGATTGTGTCAGGAATACCATTCAAAGAGATAGACGTCCTTATAATCGACATCCAAGGATTTTAACAGGTCAGTATATTCCTCCCTGAAACCTCTGGCCCGGTGATGGATGGGTTGGTTTTGAATATATCGTGCAACCCGTTCAGTATCTGCCTTTCGATACGTGAACGCCCCGTAACCTCGTTGCCAGTTAAACGAGCTTTTTAACCATTTGTTGGCGTTGATGAATTTTGTGGATTGTGACTTAATTTGGTGTACGAGATGACTCAGGGAGATACCCGGATGCATGCTCACCAGGATGTGAATATGGTCCGGATTGCAATAGATGGCAATTGGTTTTGACTTTTCCTGGGTAATGATTCCGCAGATGTATTTCTCAATAGGTTCGCGAATATCCTCACGGATCATGTTGTGGCGGTATTGCACGGCGAAAATGATCTGAATGTAGAGTTGGGTGTAGGTGTTGGGCATGATGGCGTTTATTGCATAGTGTCTTGGGTTTTGATTTTGTTACCGCTACGGCTGGGGGCGCACCATCCGCTTCGCGATGGTGCATAGAGAGCGGGGTAGCGCCTGAAGCTACTATGGCGAATGGGCTACGCCCATTTTCCAGTGATGATTTCCGTCATGCCCCACGAGAATTGCTGTTGCCCTTGAACGATGAAGCGCAGGAACTGTGGAGCGAATTGTCCGGTGATGCCATCCTTGCCAAGGCTAATGGGCGTAGCCCATTCGCCATAGTAGCTGGGCCATTCCTTTTGGGTTTCGCAGTCGCACGGCGAAGCACGGGCGGCCAATTTCCCAGTTGCCCGATTCAAAGGAAGAATGTGCGCAACCCACCAGTTGAAGCGTATCCCTCAGTGATCAGCGGACCTAATGAATGCGAGCGTGCCATGGACAATGGGCGTAGCCCATTCGCCAT
>CAYMLN010000021.1:0-11153 GCA_964391045.1 uncultured Saprospiraceae bacterium | reverse complement strand
TAGTAGTTGTGTCATTCGTCTCGACCTAAGTGCCGCCCGGCGAAGCGCGGGCGGCGGGCATGTTTTTTCCATCCGGAACCCCTAACTTCGCATCCTATTCACCAACTGATCTTGACATGACTGGCGAGAAACGAGGCCTGGATCTCCTGCGCGACAGCGCGACCAATAAATCCACCGCCTTCACGCGGGAAGAAAGAGACGCTTACGGCCTGCGCGGCCTGTTGCCGTATGCGGTCAACAACCAGGACAAGCAGGTCCAACGCATCATGGGCAACCTGCGGCGAAAGGAATCCAACCTGGAACGCTACATCCTGCTCTCCGCCCTGCAGGACCGCAACGAACGGCTCTTCTTCCGCACGGTGCTCGATCACCTGGAGGAGATCCTCCCGATCATCTACACGCCGACCGTCGGGCAGGCGTGCAAGGAGTTTTCCCACATCTTTCGCCATACCCAGGGGTTCTACATCAATCCCGAGGACCGGGGTAGCATGGACAAGGTGATGCAGAACTGGCCCAACCGCGACGTGCGGGTGATCGTCGTCACGGACGGGTCGCGCATCCTCGGCCTCGGCGACCTCGGGGCCAACGGCATGGGCATACCGATCGGAAAGCTTTCCCTCTACTGCGCCTGCGCGGGGATACACCCTGACCAATGCCTGCCGGTGATGATGGACGTCGGCACGAACACGGAGGACATCCTGCATGACCCGCTCTATCTCGGCTATCCGCAGCACCGGCTCACCGGCGATGCGTACTATGACATGCTCGAGGAGTTCGTCCAGGCCGTGCAGAAGAATTTCCCGAACGCATTGATTCAGTTCGAGGATTTCGCCACGGAACAGGCGTATGCGTTGCTGCACAAGTACCAGAACCGTATCCTCTGCTTCAACGATGATATCCAGGGCACGGCGTCCGTCGCCCTGGCCGGCGTGTTCGCATCGACACGGATCACCGGAAAGCCGTATAAGGATCTCAAGATCATGTTCCTCGGCGCAGGCTCGGCCGCGACGGGCATCGGCGACCTGATGGTGCGGGCCTTCGAAGAGGAGGGCTTGTCCCGCGAGGAAGCCAAGCGCCGCCTCTGGTTTGCCGACGCGAAAGGACTCGTTGTCGCGAGCCGCACGGACCTCGCCGAGCACAAGCTGCCCTTCGCGCACGAGCACCCGCAGATGACGTTCATCGAAGCACTCGTGGACCTCAAGCCGGACGTGCTGATCGGTGCGACGGCAAAAGGCGGCACGTTTGACAAGAGCGTCGTCCAGCTGATGTGCACGTGGAACGAGCGCCCGGTCATCTTCGCCTTGTCCAACCCGACCGACCGGGCGGAATGCACGGCCGAAGAAGCATACAAATGGAGCAATGGACGCGTCGTTTTCGCCAGTGGCAGTCCGTTCCAGCCCGTGGAGATCAACGGCAAGACGCTGCGGCCAGGTCAGGGGAATAACGCCTATATCTTCCCAGGCGTAGGCCTCGGGGCGATCATCGCCAAGGCCCGGCACATCCCGGATGACATCTTCCTCACCGCTGCGCGCACGCTGGCCGGGCTGGTGGGCCAGGAGGCCATTGACCAGGGTGCACTGTATCCGACGTTCCGCGAGATCCGGCATATCTCGCTCAACATGGCCGAGAAGGTGGCGGAAAGCCTGTATGACAAGGGGCTCGCGCAGGCCGGTCGTCCCCAGGACCTTCGCGAGGCGATCTCGAACTACATGTACAATCCACTCTATTGACGTTGCACATGATGGGAGGCGATGATTTCACAGTGTGGCGAAGCCGGTCATCGCGCCGTCAAGCAATAGCTTGTCTCGACCTTAATCAGATTCAACCTTGATATTCATCTTCTGGACCTGTTGGATCATTGACCTCCTGCTCTTGCTGCTCGCTTTTGGAGGCAAAGGATTCCGGTCCGGATTTGGCGCGGACACGAGCCTCAACGGCGTCGTGATCGTGATCACGGGTGTTGTATTGGCCGCATCGCTCGTTCTCCAATTCTCGGGAAAGCACAGATCGGCGTTGCTCGTGGCTGCCCTTCCGCTCGCGGGCATGCTTGCCCTTTATCTTATGGAGAAGGTAAACGGCACATTCTTCCGGTGATGGCCTCCGATAGCAGGGATCCGCAACGGTTCTTTTCCGGCGTCCGCTGACCCCTCGTGTCTCCGTTTTCCTTCCAGGCTTCGAACGATCATGCGCCGTTCGATGCATGCGCATACGGAGAGCCAGGTTTAAACGGAATGTTTCATGTGGCTCTTGTGCCGGCTGTACAGGAAGTAGACCAGCAGGCCGAGGCCCATCCAGGCGAAGAACCTGACCCAGGTCGTCCAGGGGAGCGAGAGCATGAGGTAGAGGCACACCGCGACACAGCCCATGGTGATGAGCGGGTAGACCGGTACGCGGAACTTGCGCGGCACGTCCGGCTGCGTACGACGGAGGATGAAGACCCCGATCGCCACCAGGACGAAGGCAAACAGCGTACCGATGTTGGTCAACTCAGCGGCGACGTCGATGTTGACCGTGGCGGCAAAGATCGCCACGAAAGCCCCGACCATGATGGTTCCATAAGCGGGCGTCTTGAACCGGGGGTGCACGTCGTGAAATTTCTTTCCCACAAGGCCATCACGGCTCATTGAGTAGAGGATGCGGATCTGGCCGAGCTGCATGACAAGGAGGACGGTCGGCATGGTCAGCGTCACGCCCATGGCGATGATGAAGGCGACCTTCCCTTCGCCGACCGCGTTGAGCGCGGCCACGACCGGTTTTTCATTGCCCAGGATGCTGAGCGGTACCATGCCGGTCAGCACGGCGGCAACAGCGATATAGAGCACGGTGCAGATCAGCAAGGCCAGGATCATGCCGCGCGGCAGGTCCCGTTGCGGATTGCGCGCTTCTTCCGCCGTTGTACTCACTGCGTCAAATCCCACGTAGGCAAAGAAGACGAGCGCCGCCCCGGTCATGATCCCGTTCCATCCGTTGGGCGCAAAGGGCTGCCAGTGCACGCCGGGATCGAAATGGGGAAGGCCGTAGATGAGGAAGAGGGCGATGAGGACCAGTTTGACGATGACGAGGGCGGCATTGACACGGGCAGATTCCGAGATGCCGACGACGAGCAGGGTCGTGATGATCACCGTGATGGCGAACGCCGGTAGGTTGAAGAGCGCCGTAGTTGTCGGCAACGTGCCGGCAATGTCGGCATGGGTCGCCTGGGCTGCGGCCAGCGTGATCCATTGGCCTGTCGGCAACATCGCCATCTCCGTGCCCGTGGCCGCCAGGAGCGACCCGGGAAGATGGATGCCAAATCCTTCCAGGAAGGACGCAAAATAGCCCGACCAGCCAATGGCGACGGCGATATTGCCCACGGCATATTCCAGCACGAGGTCCCAGCCGATGATCCAGGCCATGAGTTCGCCAAACGAGTAGTATGAGTAAGTGTAGGCCGAACCCGAGATCGGCACCATGGCCGCGAATTCCGCGTAGCACAATGCCGCCAGTACGCACGCCGCGCCGGTGACCATGAAGGAAATGGTCAGGGCCGGTCCCGCGCCGAGCGCGTGTTCGGTGCCTGCGGCGGCCTTGCCCGTAAGGACGAAGATCCCCGTGCCGATGATGGCGCCGATACCCATCATGGTGAGTTCGAAGACGCCAAGCGATCGCTTTAGCTTGGAGGCTTCGGCCTGGGCGAGGAGGTCCTGGTGGCTTTTGCGGGCGAAGAGCTGCTTGCGCATGGGCGGTGGCGTGTTGAGTGATGAAATCGCGGCTCCCGGGATTCAGGTCACGAATCTAATCGTACTGTCCCGTCCCTCCTTCATTCCGGCATGAATTATTTGCGTTTTCGCCCGTGACAAAGGGGGAGGTTAGCGGAAAGCCCATCGCCCCGCCAAAGGAGCATGGGAATCCGTCGAACAGGCGGGAAAATCCGACAAACGCCCTGATTTCCCGGCGTTCGCGTGGTATCTTGCAGGGTTCATCATTCCCTGATTTTTTCAACCCGATATCATGCGAACGATCCTCTTTTTTATCTGCTGCTGGCTCGCCGCCGGTAGTGTTTTCGCGCAGCCGGAAGCCCGACTGTTGCGGTTCCCGACAGCCTCGAAGGAGGCTATTGTCTTTAGCTATGCCGGCGACCTCTATACGGTCCCGCGCGCCGGCGGACTCGCCCGCAAGCTGACCACCGACATCGGCAATGAGCTGTTTGCCCGCTTCTCGCCCGATGGCCGCAACATCGCCTTTTCCGGCCAGTATGACGGCAACACCGAAGTATATCGCATGCCCGCCGAAGGCGGCGTGCCCGTGCGCCTGACCTACACGGCTACGCTCAGCCGGGATGATGTCAGCGACCGCATGGGGCCGAACAACCTCGTGATGACCTGGCGTCCGGACAATTCAAGCATCGTCTTCCGCAGCCGCCGCACGTCGTTCAATGATTTCAAGGGGCAACTCTATGAGGTAGGTCCCAACGGCGGTATGTCGCGCGAACTGCCCTTCTCCGTCGGCAGCTGGTGCTCATTCAACGCCGACCAGAGCAAGCTGGCCATGAACCAGGTCTTCCGCGAGTTCCGCACCTGGAAATACTACAAGGGCGGGATGGCCGATGACATCTACATCTACGATTTCGCGAGCGGCCGGATGGACAACATCACGAACAACGCGGCCCAGGACGTCTACCCGATGTGGTACGGCGACAAGATCTATTTCTGTTCCGACCGCGACCGCACGATGAACCTCTTCGTCTATGACATCCCGACACGCCAGGTGACGAAGGTCACGACGTTCACGGATTTTGACGTCAAGTTCCCGTCGATGGGCGGCGACGCGATCGTCTATGAGAATGGTGGCTTTATCTACCTCTACGACCTGAAGACAGGCGCGAATACGAAGGTGACCATCCGCATCGCCGATGACGCGGCGATCGGTCGCAACGAATGGGTCGATGCGTCGAAGTTCATCGAGTCCGGCGACATCGACGTGAGTCCCGACGGGGCCCGCATGACCGCCACGGCACGCGGCGACATCTGGACGCTGCCCGGGAAGGAAGGGATCACGCGCAACCTCACCGGTACCTCCGGCGTGCATGAGCGCTCGGTCGCCTGGTCGCCCGACGGCAAGTATGTCGCCTACATCAGCGATGCCACCGGAGAAGACGAGATCTACATCCGAAAGCAGGACGGTAGCGAAGCCGCCATGCAGCTCACAAGCGGTGGTGACACGTACAAGTACTACCTGACCTGGTCGCCCGACAGCAAGAAGATCGCCTGGACGGATAAAAAGCTCCGGCTCCAGTACGTCGATATCTCGACAAAGGCCGTCACCCTGGCCGACCAGGCGAAGAGCTGGGAGCACGGCAGCGTGGCCTGGTCGCCGGACAGCCGGTACATCGCCTATGGCCGCCAGGACGACGACGCGCGCGGCAAGATCTTCATCTACGACACGAAGGACGGGCAAAACCGTCGCGTGACGGACAACTGGTACGAAGCGTATGGAGCGACGTTCAGCCCCGACGGGAAATACCTGTTCTTCGTCTCCGATCGCGATTTCAACCCGACATACAGCCGCACGGAGTGGAACCACAGCTATAGCGACATGTCCAAGGTGTACATGGTCACGCTGTCCATGGACACCCCGTCACCCTTCGCGCCGAAGAACGACGAGGTGACGATCAAGGAAGAGTCCGCCCCGGCGGCCGAGGAGAAGAAGGAGGAGAAACCTGCGGGCAAGAAGGGCAAGGAGGAGCCGAAGGACGAGAAGAAAGAAGAAAAGCCGGCCGTCGCCGTGACGAAGGTCGACTGGGAGGGCATCGAGCAGCGCGTCATCGCACTGCCGGTTTCCACCGGCAATTACTTCGGCGTCAGCGCGGTCAACGATGCGGTCTACTACATGACCAGTTCGACCCGCTCGCCGCGCGGCTTCCTCAAGGTCTACAACCTCAAGGATGAGAAGGAGAGCGAGATCGGCGAGGTGAGCCGCTACGTGATCTCGGCCGACCGCAAGAAGATGCTCGTCGAGAAGGACCGCAACTTCAGCATCATCGATTTGCCGAAGGACAAGGCCAATTTCGACAAGAAGGTGGACCTCGGGCAGATGCAGGTGCTCGTCGATCGCAGGGCAGAGTGGACGCAGATCTACAACGAATCCTGGCGCCAGATGCGCGACTTCTTCTACGATGCCAACATGCACGGCGTCGACTGGCCCGCAATGAAGAAGAAGTACGAGCCGCTGCTCGCGCACGTCAATCACCGCCATGACCTGAGCTACATCATCGGTGAGCTCATCGGCGAGCTCAATGTCGGTCATGCCTATGTCGGCGGCGGGGACGCCCCGAAAGCCGACCGGATCAACATGGGCCTGCTAGGGGCGCGCATCAGCCGCGACAATTCCGGATATTTCCGCATCGACGAGATCCTTAAGGGCGAGAACTGGAAGTCGTCCACGCGGTCCCCGCTTACTGAGGTAGGCGTCAATGTGAAGGAAGGCGACTTTATCCTCGCGGTCAACGGCACGCCGACAACTACCGTCAGCGACGTCTACCAGCTGCTGATCAATACCGCAGGCAAGACCATCGAGCTGACCGTCAACGGCAAGCCGGACATGGCCGGAAGCCGGAAGACGTTGGTCGTGCCGACGGATGACGAGGCCGACCTATACTATCTCCGTTGGGTGCGCAAGAACATCGACTACGTCACGGAGAAGACCAACGGACAGGTGGGTTACCTGCACATCCCCGACATGGGCCCGGGCGGGCTGAACGAGTTCGTCAAGTATTTCTACCCGCAGCTGACCAAGAAGGCCCTCATTATCGATGACCGCGGCAACGGCGGCGGCAACGTATCGCCGATGATCACCGAGCGCCTTCGCCGGGAGGCGATCTTCTTCAACCTGCCGCGCAACGTGACGATACCCAATACGGATCCGGAGATGGTCCGCGGGCCCAAGGTGCTGCTGATGGACCAGTATTCCGCCTCTGATGGCGACCTGTTCCCATATCGGTTCAAGTATTACAAGCTGGGCAAGACCGTCGGTCGCCGCTCATGGGGCGGCGTCGTGGGCATCCGCGGCACGCTGCCTTTCATTGACGGGGGTGTACTTAATCGGCCTGAATTCGCACGGTATGCATTCGATGGTTCCGAATGGCCGATCGAAGGATACGGTGTCGATCCTGACATCGTGGTCATCAATAATCCCGCCGACGAGTACAAGGGCAAGGACGACCAGCTCGACAAGGCCATCGAGGTGATCCTCGAGGATCTCAAGAGCCGGCCGGAGACGCCGGCGGCACCGCCGTATCCGATGCGGAATAAATGAACAATGAACAATGAACAATGAACAGTGATCAATGAACATTGATCAATGTTCAGTGCTTAGTGAAAAGGTAAGAGTGAAAAGCTAAAAGCTATAAGCTAAAAGTTTAAAGGTATAGGCGTTGGGCAGGATGTGGGTGTGAGATGTTGGGTAGGTTGAGTTGGTTGATTCACATTCATGCTTAGACTGCGGCGCTGCGCGTTATTTTTTGGATCGCAAGGATATGATCCGGACGTGCGGCGCCGCGGTTTTTTTATTGGTGGAGTTTTGTCGTCCATGCTGCGCCGGACGATGCAGAAAGGGCAGAGGGTCATTTTCTACTACCCAGGCTGCTGGGCTACGCCCAGCGTCATGGGAAGGGCATTCCATTCTGTTGTTCGGCGCAAGCTGAGCATACGTCGAACGTCTCATCGTTGTTCAAATTGACCTATCAAGTGATGCGTGATCCAAAATGTGCGATTAAATGTCAACGTACATCATTGGGCGTAGCCCAATTGCCTTAGTAGCACGTTGTTCCCTTTGCCGTGTAGCCGGTCCCGAAGGAACGGGACCGAGATGAAATCGGAGTAGCGATCTTTGTTGATGTAGCGATGGGGCACGACGTCACCGCAGCAACGTTACATCACCAGCCAGGCGAATTTCATCCTGGCCAGGAACACTGAAGCTGAGGACATAGACGTAAACGCCCGGCGAAACGGGTTGTCCATTCATCGTCCCGTCCCATCCCCGGAACGTAGATACGGGTTGCGATTCGCGAATGGCGAACAGCAGGCCGCCCCAGCGGTCATAGATCTCGAGACGCCCCAGGATGGCCGCCTCGTCGGAGACCGCGGGCCGGAATACCTCGTTGAGCCCGTCACCGTTCGGCGAAAAGACATTGGGCACGGACCACTTGACGTCGGCGCGAAGTTGGATGAACACGGAGTCCACGTCCGTGCAACCACTCGGCGTGATGCCGGACAGTATTGCCCATTGCGGGCTGGTCACTGGCCCCAGTGTCGTCATCAGGCACGTGTCGCAGGACAATGGATCCGTGGCCGTCCATTGCCATGATCCAAAGGGGTCGCTGGCCGTGCCGGATAACTCGACGATTGTGCCCGGCGCACCGAAAATATCCGCGCCGGCCGACACGGAT
Organism: uncultured Saprospiraceae bacterium; assembly: GCA_964391045.1. Taxonomy (GTDB): domain Bacteria; phylum Bacteroidota; class Bacteroidia; order Chitinophagales; family Saprospiraceae; genus Opimibacter. The sequence continues at coordinate 2,728 of CAYMLN010000021.1, read as the reverse complement.
AGGATTTGTCCGGACGTGAGCAGGATGTCGCTCATATCCTGGCAGCCGTCGGCATCCCGGACAACGATCGTGTACAGGCCCGGGGCCAGATCGTCGAAACGTGGCAACACACCGGCTTGCCCCGCCATGAAGGGCCCGCCGTTGAGGGAAGCCAAAAAGGGAGGTTTGCCGCCCTGGACGGCGAGTACCTCGATCGCGCCGTCGTCATCACCTGCGCACGTTTCGAAGATGCCTTCCAGCTGCGCAAAGATCCGCTTGAAGATTGTGGTCCGGAAGACCAGGCTGTCGCACCCGAAGGAGGAGGTGAAGCGGAGCGTATCCGTCACCGGAGAGCCCTGGCCGCAGATCTCGATCGTGTCCCGACGGGTGAGCGTCGGAACGAGGATCGTCGTCGTTTCGACGACAGTGTCGCAGGGCATGCCGGGCCGCACGGTGATCGTCGTGCCGGCCGCGGCGGGATCGCAGGTTTCGGCTTGCACACGGATCGTATCTGTGCCCGCGTATGTTGTCGTGCGGATGACAAGACTGTCGCAGCCGCCGCTGTCTTGCAGGAGAAGGGTATCGGATATGACCAGGGTCGGGTCGCAGGTTTCGAGCCCGATGAAGGTCGTGTCGGCCGGGCGATAGAGGTAATTCGTGATCACGGTGCTGTCGCATCCGAAGATGGACGTGAGCGCAAGCGTGTCCGATCCCGGCATCCCGGGATCACATGTGGGCAATGTGCGCTCGGTCACCACGTTTGGATGAAAGCGATAGCGGGTCAGGATGAGGCTGTCGCAGGGAAGGCCCGGCACACGCAACGTATCCGTATAGTCCGCTCCTGGCCCGCAACTGTCGGCAATCAATTCGCGAATGGGTGGAGGAACGTAGATGTGCGCATACGTCACAATACTGTCACATCCGTCAGTGGCCAGGAAGGTCTCGATGTCAAATCCTGCCTGTGCAGGGTCGCATACCGTATCCGTGACAAAGGTCTCGTCCGGGGGCAGGACATTAACGTTGATCTGGAGGATCGTGTCGCAAGGCGTACCCGGAATGACGATGGTGGTCTCGCCGACTGTGTCGGGACGGCATGTCGTGATGTCGATGTGGATGATGACTTCGAAGGAGGAGATGATGCGCCGGAGGACAAGGCTGTCGCAACCGAAGCGGTTGATGAAATGAAAGGTGTCTTTGCCCGGCGTGCCTTCGCAAATAAAGCTGTCCACGAGGACTGTGTCGCCGGGCACATAAAGCGCCGTGAGGAAGAGCGGCACCAGGCAATCGCCGACCTGTACGGTCGTGGTCGTGGTTCCGGCCGACGCCGCGTCGCAGGTATAGGTCGTATCGTAGACCGGCGGCGGACTGTCCCCTGCGATGATCCAGGCCGATGTCGTTTCGGTGAGCCCGCAGGCATTCTCCGCCGCGAAGGTCACCGCGGTCGAATCACCCGTCAGGGCCGCAAAATCATTTGACCAGGCGGGATCCCCGCAATCGGCTGCGGCAACGGCGCCACCGTTTGACAACAACCAGGCGTTGACCACCTCCGGCGCAGGAAGGCCACACGGGGAAACAAGGTCAGTCGCGGGCACAAGGATCTCCGGTGGCGCATTGTCGACGGTAAAGCTGGCGATGCGCTGGATCGCATTGCCACAGGCGTCGGTCGCGATGAAGGCCACCTGGGCGGTTGCACAGGTCATACCCGGTGTGCTGATCGTTTCGGTGGACAGCGTGACCGCACCGCAATTGTCTGCTGCGGAAGCGCCGGCATATCCAGTCAGCCAGATCGCGAACTCGAGTTCGACATCCGCGCATCCGACCGTGATGTCCGCCGGCTCGACGATCCATTCCGGCGCCTCCTGGTCTTCGACGCGGATCACTTGCGCGGCGATCGCCGTATTACCGCAGGCGTCGGAGGCCGTCCAGATGCGCGTGATCGTCCGGTCGCACGGCGGACCGACTTCCGTTTCTTCGAATTCGATCGATGGCGTCATGTCACAGGCATCGAAGATTTCCTGGAGGGGAGCATCGGGAATCTTGTCCGTGCAACTGACCTCAACGAGTAGGGTCGGCAGGCTGGTGAAGACAGGCGGAATGTCATCGATGCCGCACGCGCACGCGCATACGTCAACCGTGATGGTCGTGCACGTTTCGACAACACAACCGCAACCATCGGTGAAGTTGGCGCAGACGGTGTAGGTCCCCTCCGCGGCAAACGAATGCGTGACCGTTGCTCCGCTTGCCGTATTTCCGTCACCGAAATCCCACGTTACCAGATCGGGATCGTACCCCGGCGGCGGGTTGGCGACATTCGCCTCGAGGGTGAACGTCGATCCGTCCTGGTCGACGCATGCGATGGTGAGCCCGATGTCCGCCGGGTCGGGCGGCAGATACCCAAGGAATACCTCGTCGATACTGACGTCGAGGGTTCCCGTCGGCACATCGAGAAAGAGTAACTGCGTATTCGCGGGATCGGAAGCCTCAACATCGTTGATCACCGCCTGTTGCCAGGTCATACTCGTGACAGGCACAATCGCAAGCAGGTCCCAGTCTGGCTGGATGACCAGCGCCGGGTTACCCGAATTGCTGGTCGGGACATTCACGAGACCGTTGGCCAGGTAGACATGGAGGTTGCCGTTCAGTCCCGAGATCCCCCGGTACCAGAATGTGAGCGTGTATGGCCCGCAGGGATCAGGTTCGAGGGCTACCTCCTGAAACACCCCCTCGTTGTTCGAGCCAAAACAGCCCA
>CAYMLN010000020.1:12182-12587 GCA_964391045.1 uncultured Saprospiraceae bacterium | reverse complement strand
ATTGCCGTCGTTGGCTTCTTCTGATTGGTTGGAGGCATTGAGGCGGATCAGAACCGCTGCGCAACTTTGGATACAGTGAGGTCTTTGATCCGCTGGGGTAGCATGAGCCTTACATATCAGACATTCATTGTTTCGAAAGAGCACTGACAGTCTAACGGTAGTTGCATAACACCCGTTGGCATGAGAGCCGGCCCCAAGGGGGCCGGCTCTTCTTTTTTATCCCCGTCCGGCATTCCGGGATCCACGCGCAACCCCTGGCCCGGCAAACTTGTCCTTTATGGGATCCTCACCGGGTCAAGTTCTTCGGCACACAACGGTCGTGCTGAGTCTGGTTTTGTTGCAAGGGCTGCGCGCGCGAGCGGAGCTGCCCTATTGTGTGCCGTGGAAGGAGGGAAGAGTGGCGAG
>CAYMLN010000020.1:1392-12172 GCA_964391045.1 uncultured Saprospiraceae bacterium | reverse complement strand
CAGTGAACAGTGAACAATGAACAATGAACGATGAACAGTGAACAATGAACAGTGAACAATGAACAATGAAGAATGGATAGCGAAAAGTTGTCTGCGTCCTCCGGACGAATCAATAAAGGGTGGATGCCGATCTGACATGCCAGCCCGCTATTAGGTGACAATTGATTGCTCCGCTTCTCTGCGAGAAATGTGATGGCCACAATGCCTGAACAGGGCATTCAATATCGAGCCCCTGTTCCCCTGTTACCATAGGGCCAACACCGCCCCCGCAACCAGCCTTGGCAGGAAGATCACGATGCCCGCCGCCAGCGCCGCGATCGACGTGATCAGGACAGCGCCCGCGGCCATATCCTTCAACGCCTTGACACGTTCGTCGTGTTCGGTGGTATGCATGTCCGCCAATCGCTCGATGGCTGCGTTGAAGGCCTCCGCAGCCAGCACCATCCCGATGCAGAGGAAAAGGACGAGCCATTCGAGCGCGGTGATCTGCGTGATGATGCCGAGAAGGATCGCGAGCACGCCCAATACGGCCTCGATGCGCGCATTGCGCTCCTCGCGCAGCAACCGCGCGATGCCGTTCACGGCATGGCGTGCGCTATTGAGCCACCGGCGCATGAGGTTCCTTGGGATAGTAAGCGCCATAGATGCCGAGTCGCCCGACGGCTTCGTTGCCCAGGTTGGCAAATGACGCGCATTCGAGCCCGTGACCGTACAAGATGTGATCGACCGGGACGCGGGGCAGGGAAGCGGAGCCGTCCAGGTTGCGTGTATGTACGTCACGGCGGCTGTCCTCGAGCCGGGCCTCGGCCTTGAATTGAAGGACCTCCGACGACCACGGCGGAAGATGGAAATCGCCGCCGACGAGGACATGGCCCGGCAGCCCGCGGATCATCGCCGTGATCAGTCCGAGGTGCGCCGAAATGGCGGTATATGCGGCCGGGTTGACCGGCGGGATGACCTGCGCCGTGATGACATGCGTCGGGACGCCGTCGCCCGCGTCGAAGGTCCCCACGAGGGCGGGGATATCCTCAAACCACAGCGTGTCGAGGTGATCGAACGGCAGGGCGGAGAGCAGCCCCGAGCCGTATTGGTCGATCCGGGTCAGCATGGCCTGGTAGGGAAAACGTTCGCGCAACCGTTCGCGCAGGAGGTCCTCCCAGTCCGGCGTGAGTTCCTGGACGCTCAACAGGTTGGCGCCAGTGCCTTGCAGATAGGCGATGACGGTATCGTAATCGCCCTCCGCGTCCCCCAGCGTGACGTGGGCAAACCGGATCGGCGGATCGGTCGCGCCGCCAAAGCGAAGCCGTTGGTTGGCGGATGACTTGAGGAACAGGCTCAGTGCGCCGCAGCAGAGCAGCGCGGTGAACATGAGCCGTGTACGATTCGTGATGAAGAAGACGAGGCCAAGCGCCAGCAGGAGCACGGCGGCATGTACGGCATAAGACGCGAAGGGTTTCAGCCAGGTCACATAGGATGTGCCCAGCATGCCCACGGTGAGGACGATGATGAGTCCCGCAAGCGCGTTTTGACGGCGCAACCCGCCCTCATCGGGCCGGTCGGGCGAAGGAGTTGCGCTATGGAGGGTATCGGTGTTCATTCATCGTTGCACCAGCGCACACGTTTCCCGGTACGTGGTGACCAGGCCGTCGGGTCGCCAAAGCCGGATGAAAATTACATAGATTCCCCTATCCGCCATCGTGCCGTCCGTCCGGCGGCCGTCCCACCGAACCGTCACATCACTCCCCGTGAGGCGATTGTCCAGCAGGATGCCGCTTTCCCGACCCTCCAGGTCATGGATGATGACGCTCGCCACATCGCCGGCGCGGTCAGGCCGGAGCCGGATGGTGAGGAAATCCTCGTCGCCGTCTCCATCCGGACTGAAGACGGTCGGTCCGATGTCATAAGGCTTTGTGGTGTCAGGTTCAGCAGGATCCGCCTGCGAGTTGACGCCTGTGGGTGTTGCATGGCCTGCCGTCCCGGCTGCACTATGCCAGTTCGATGATGCACCGATGGGTTCGTGCGGGGAGATCCGCTCGAGGCTCACGCCTTCCGGATCGCGAAGCGACGGGTGATGCCACGTGCGGGAATAGGTCAGCGAATCCAGGATTGTGCCGCCGGCCAGGAGGGACACATTATCCGATTCTTCGTCCCATGCCGGAAGCGCGGCTGGGAAAAGCCAGCCGGGCTGCGGCACGATATGGCGACGACGCAAATCGGCCGTGTCCGGCGTGAAGACGGCTAGCCCGCCCGGCGCGAGCATAGCCTCTTGGCCGAAGGGATAGAACAACACATCCGCGCCCCTGATGCGACCGATAGCGAGCGGACGCAGGTCGATGAATTTGTCTGTCGTATTCAGCACCTCAAGAAAGCGGCTACCGCCCGAGACGGGATCGAACAGGATCTCGTTGATGAGGAGATCCCCCGGGCCGGGAATGGCCGGCAAGCCGAATGTGCGTGGTGAATCAACATTCGTCGCCGGATTGCCCAGGCAATCGAAGGCGGGAAACGCGGTCAGCGTGTACAACTCGCCGCTTTGAATGGAATCCCGCAGGCGAATCACGATGTTCCGCTGGTCTTCGACATCGAGGCTCGTGACGAAAAGCGCGGGAATGAATAAATAGCGATCAACATCGGCCATGAGGATCGTGTCCAGGGCTTCGTCAAAGGTCAGCCGGAGATGCTTCGGGTCTTCGACGAAGACAGAGACAAGCCCGGGCCCCTCAAGATCCTGTACGACTTCCCATGGCGCATTGGCACGCCCGGGCGTGCCGCCCGAAAGATGGCCCGAGGCATGCCAGTTTTCATGTCCTGCACATCGCGCTGCGGGGTTGCGCATTTCAAGCGACCATCCGCCGTCATCCTTGTTCGCATCATCGTACCAGGTATCGGAATAGGTCAGGTCCAGGAGCACCTTGTCCCGTTTGTCTGTCAGCGCGATGCGCGCCCCGGCATTCGGAAGGGCAGGCATGTTGATCACCGGGATGACGCGCCCGAAAGGCTTGAGCAGCGCTGCCTTGTCGGATGCGCAAACGATGACGAATTCGCCCGGGCGCAGGATCGAATCCGGCAGCGACCTTGCGCCCGAGCCGATTTGCAGCAAATACTCCGACAGGCGAAGAATCCCTTCACCCGCGTGATGCAACTCGAGGTATTCGACCTCCGGCAACCCGATCGCGGGCGTCGGATCGGCCATGATCTCCGTGATCAACATATCGCCGGGTGCAGCCGTATCGATGCGGGTCCAGGTGAATGGCAGGGAATCGGCTAACATGACATTGCCCGCCAGGTCGGCCAGGCCTGCTGCATGCAGGATATAGGATTGCTCCGAAACGAATGGATCCTGCCATTGCAGAAGCACGCTGTCGCCATCAGGTTCAACGATCACAGGATGCATGTTGCCAGGGAGTAGCGCATAATGCATCGGATCGTTCGCCAGCATCGTATCGAGCGGCTCGTCAAGAAAAATCGTCAGCGTTCGATTGTCAAGTATCCGCAGCCCGACCAATGAAGGAGGTAAGATGTCCGGCATCCACGGCCCGATCCGTACATCATCGAGCCTGAACTTGTCGCGCCTGGTCTCCGTGTAGCGACATTGCAGGGCAAATCGTTTTAGGAAGGATGCCGGTATTGGCGTGCCACTCGCCGTTATCCAGTTTTGCGGCATTCCGTTCTGCACGGCGTCAATCGTCCATGCCCCATGTCGGAGCGTAACGCGCAGCGTCAGGTCGACAGGATCACCGGCCACCAGGCCGGGCGGTGAACTGCCGAGGATAATGACCGATCCGGCCTCGACGTATTGCAGCACAAGCGCGTCCTGATCGCCTGTTGCCCCTATCTCCAGGACGTATCCGCTCGCGATGCCGGGATCGTCATCCGTCATTCCTAGCCAAACGCGCAGCTGGTTGCTCGCTGAAGGCGCGAAGTCGAGCCGCAGGCTGAACATCCACGTCATGCTGTCGGCGAAATCGATCGGCACGCTAAGCAGGGATGTCGTTTGCCCGGAAGGCGCGGCGAGCTTGAGGAACTTGTCCGCCGTGATCACGAAATGCGCGGTGTCCCCGCTCCATGGAGCGATCGTGCCGTCGTCAAAGTCGTCATGAAACTGCGCCCGCGCATCGGGGAGGCACAGGACGAGACATACCGCGGCAAGCCAATGCCACACGTCGGCCGCTTGTCGCCATTGGGCGAAAAGGCGGCCGGAGGGGTTTCCGGTCTGGTGAAGCATGGTAAAGAGTGGTTACCTTTACCCCCTTAAATTAAGGGAATCCAGTCATGCGAATCGCAATTGTCGGCGCGACGGGCCTCGTCGGCCAGCACATGCTCAAGGTGCTCGAGGAACGCAACTTCCCGGTGACGGCGTTGTACCCCGTCGCCTCCTCGACTTCCGTCGGCAAGTCCGTGACGTTCCGCGACCGGTCCTACCCCGTGATGCCCGTCGAAGACGCCGTGGCGCTCGTGCCGGACATCGCATTGTTCTCGGCCGGCGCGTCCGTTTCGAAGGAATGGGCGCCGCGATTTGCGGAAGCCGGGACATTCGTGATCGACAACTCCTCCGCCTGGCGCATGACCGAGGGCATTCCCCTCGTGGTGCCGGAGGTCAACGGGGACGAGGTCGATGCCGGGCACAAGATCATCGCCAATCCGAACTGCAGCACGATCCAGCTTGTGGTCGCGCTGAATCCTATCCACAGGAAGTTCGGCATCCGCCGCATCATTGTTTCGACCTACCAGGCCGTCACGGGTACCGGCATGAAGGCGATCAAGCAATACGAGGCCGAGGCGCGCGGCGACCAGGACGTCGAGCGCGTGTATCCGCACCCGATCTTCGCCAACGTGCTGCCGCATTGCGATGTGTTTCTCGACAACGATTACACGAAGGAGGAAATGAAACTCGTGCACGAGACGCGCAAGATCATGGGCGAACCTAACCTACCCGTGACAGCTACCGCCGTGCGTGTGCCGGTCCTTGGCGGACACAGCGAGTCCGTCAACATCGAGCTGGCGACCGACACCACGGTGGACGCGCTGCGGGATACGCTGGCCCATGCGCCGGGCGTTATCCTGCTGGATGATCCCGCGGCAAACGCGTATCCCATGCCCGTGCTGGCCGCCGGCAAGGATGCCGTGTGGGTGGGCCGCTTGCGCCGCGACGCGTCGCGCGACCGATGCTGGAACTTGTTTATCGTCGCGGACAACCTGCGCAAGGGCGCGGCGACCAACGCGGTCCAGATCGCCGAGGCATTGGTTAAAAAAGGCCTAATTTCGAAACATGAGCCGGCCGCCAAGGCTTGAATCGTCCGGCTGCGAACGTCAACAAATGACGATTAACGAATCACCATCTTGTATGGCCCTGACCGGGCCGCGACTATAACCGATACCGTAACCTAAAACCGTTTGCGACATGAAGACGAGAATTGTCATGTGGGGAACAAACGCCAAGGATGAGAAAGTGCTCGTGGCGCTCGCGCTGCGGGCGGCCGACAATGTCGTCGACCTTTTCGTTTTTCCGTTTGATGCCACCTCCGAGGAGTTTTACAACCTGATGCTCAACGAATGGCGGGAAAACCATGAGGTTTCCTTTCCGGAAGGCTTTACGCACATCGAACGCCCCCTGACGGCGGCCGACAGCCTCCTTCCGGAGGATATCCGGGTCGACCGCGGGGACGTCATCCAGCGCGCGCAGACGGAATGGCACTTTATCGTGCTGTCGCATAAGTTGTACGAGACCTTCCGCCAGGACATCGAGGCCATCGGCGAGCGGATCAAGAGTGCCGGCAAGTACAGCAACCAGCTGTGGGAGGAGATGAAGACGACGTGGGAACGGGTGCAGAAGCACATCTTCGACAAGACCCTGTTGCGCGAGCACGGCCAGCAGTTGCGGGACATGACCAACGAGACGTTTACCTACCTCAAGAACATCCGGAAGGAAACGGACAGCGAAGCCGACCGCGCCTCCCGCGAGGTCGCCGACCAGTTCAACGCCCGCCTCGACGCGATCGAGGAGAAGATCAAGGCAGGAGCCGGTCTCCAGCCGTTGTTCAACGACCTCAAGCAACTGCAGCAGGAATTCGGCAAGGCCAACCTGGCCCGTGGCGACCGCAACAAGTTGTGGAAGCGGATCGACAATGCCTTCAAGGCCGCCAAGGAGCGGAAGGGCGGCGACCGGGCCGGCGGACGGGATTCCTCGACGATGGACCGGATCTCGCGCCGGCTGGAAGGCCTGTTGTCCGCGATCGACAAGATGGAGAAGTCGATCAAGCGCGACGAGAAGGACCGGCACTTCCAGGATGACCGCATCGCCAACACGGAAGGGCAACTCGAGGCCCAGATCCGCATGGCCAAACTCAAGATGATCGAGGAGCGCATGACGTCCAAGCAGGAAAAGCTTGATGAAATGCTCAAGACCAAGGCCGAGCTCGAGCAGCGCATCGAGCGGGAGAAGAAATTCCTCGAGGAGCAGCGCCGGCAGCAGGAGATCAAGGAACAGCTCAAGGAAGCCAAGGAGGCGGTCAAGCAAAAGATCGCCGGGGACATCCAGCAGCATACCGGACAGGTCGACGAGGAAGCCCTGCGCAAGGCGGCTGAGGCCATCGCGGCCCAGCAGGCCGGCAAGGGCAAGCGCAAGGAATCCCTCCTCGGCGCGATCGGTGAAACCATTGGCGAGTCGCTCGAGGATCTCGGCGACACGCTCGGCGCAGTCACCACCGTCGTAGCCGGTAAGATCGGCGAGGCCTTCCAGGACTTGAAGGAAGAAGCCGCCGAGACGGCGGATGACATCGGCGAGGGCGCTTCAAAAGTAGGCCGCAAGGTGAAGGACTTCGTCCAGGATGCAAAGGAGGAGGTTGCTGAGAAGGCGGAGGATATGGGTGAAGGGTTGGCCGCGGCGACCGATAAGGTCAAGCAAGTTTTCCAAGACCTGAAGGAAGACGCGGCTGAAAAGGCGGAGGATGTGGGTGAAGGCCTGGCCGCGATGACGGAAAAGGCCAAACACGTTTTCCACGACCTGAAAGAAGACGCAGCTGAGAAAGCGGAAGACGTCGGTGAAGGCCTGGCCGAGATGACGGATAAGGCCAAACATGTTTTCCACGACCTGAAGGAGAACGCGGCTGGAAAGGCGGAGGATGCAGGTGAGGGCCTGGCCGCGATGGCAGACAAGGCTAAGCAAGTTTTCCACGACCTGAAGGAGAACGCGACGGAGAAGGCGGAGGATGCAGGTGAGGGCCTGGCCGCGGTGACGGATAAGATCAAGCATTTTGTCAGCGAGCTGAAGGAAGAGCTGTCCGAGAAAGCGGAAGATATCGGTGAAGGCGCTGCTGCTTTTTCCGAGAAGGTGAAGGCTTTTGCCCACGAGGTGAAGGAAGAAGTTGACGAGACCCTGGAGGGGCTCAACGAGAAGATGCAGCAGGACAAGCACGCCTCCGGCGACAAGGCCGAGGAAAGCAAGGACGCATGATCCGCGTCAGTTGAATAAAAAAGGGACCGCGATGAGCGGTCCCTTTTTTATTTCGGTTCGATGCGGAGGGTCATCCCTTGATGAACTTCCGCGTCTGCCCGCCCGTCGGCGTCTCGACCCGGACGAGGTACATCCCGGCCGGCAAGCCGTCGAGGCTGATCGTGTGCTGGTTCGACCCTTCCGTCAGGGACAAGGCCTCGTTGCGTACCAGGTGTCCCGTCAGGTCGAAGACGCGGATCGCGCCCCGACCGCCATTCGGCGTGGAGAAGAAGACCTGCAGCGCATCAGCGGCAGGATTCGGCAGGACGACAACATCGTGAGGTGCGGGAGTTCCGTCCGTCGAGGTCGGCAGTTCGCTATCCACGATGGTCCCGCGACCGGGAGCCTCGGCGCAAAGCATATCGGACTCGTCGCTGGTGAAGCACGCGGTGGAATTGTACATCACGGCATCCATGATCTCTACGTCGTCAATGTACCAACCGTCACCTCCGTTTTGCGCGTCCGTTCCGAAGCGATAGCGGATCTTGACCTGCTGGCCTTTCCATTCGCTGAGATCGACGTACACAGGGGTCATGGTCAGGTTGTCGTCACTCTTTCCCGTGAAGGCGAAGAGGTTCGGGATGGCGAACGTGTTGTAATCAAGCTTGCGCGTATATCCGCCGCGGAAGATCCGTGTCTCCAGCCGTTGCCAGCTGAAGCCGTCGTCCGTCGAGAGTTCGAGGAAGCCGCCGTCTACGCTGGTCTGGGTGTCGTAATAATGGTAGAAGCGATAGACAGGCAAGGTCCCGCTGATCGCGTAAGGCTCGTAGTTCTGGAGGAAATGCTGCGATTCGTCGGGGATGTTCTCGACACCCCAGGCATTATTGCCGCTGTTGAACAAGACGTCCTGCTGGAACCAAAGATTTATCGACGAGCCATTTTCGTCATAATAGATGTCCCAACGCTCTTCCGGGAACACCTCGATATCATCATAAGAAAGGCGGATCGACGGGCGGCCGGGATCGGTGGCCAACCGGTATGTGATGACAAACTCCTGGTCGGCATCGATTTGGGGCAGGGAAAAGACGAGTGTGCTGCCGACCGCGGGTTCAATATTGCCCGACCCGGAGATGTAGGTGCAGCCGGTAGGAATGGGATCCTCGATCACGGCATTGGTCAGGGAGGAATTCAGGTAATTGACGACGCGCAGCGTCACTTCGATCTGGTCACCGGCAAGGATTTCCGGCGTCATGCTTTTCGAGAAACGCACTTCGTCAAGGTATGCAGCCGGGATATCGAAACCCGCAATGCCGTCGGATCTTGAACTTGCCAGTCCGGCATCTGCGTTCTCGCCGAGCCCGCGGCGCGCAAAGGCGCGCCAGATCAATCCCTGGTTGGCCCCGCCGTTGTTGATCTCGTCGGCCATCAGGATCGCATCCCGCGCTTCCGTGAAACTTGGTTTACAGGGCTGAAGCTTGAGGCCGTCGATCACGAGTTGCATGGCCATGTTGTTGCCGCCCGTCCCGTTGACCAGGTCCGGGTCGAAGCCGTGTTGATCGACCATCGCCCAATACATATCCCACAGCATGACACACCAGACGACGCCGACGCCGTATTCATCTGACGAGGTCTGGACGTCCGCGAAGGTGTGCGGATTTACGGTCATGTCGGTGGAGTAAGGGTAGGGCCGTATACCGCGTCCGTTGACACCTTCCTTGATGACATAAGTGCCGACGCCGCGGCGCTTCGCGCCCGTATCGCCGGGCCGGGCCGTCATGGCCAGGGCGAAGAAGTCGCTCCAGCCTTCGCCCATGCCGTGCGCTTCCTCCGTGAGGTTGCTTCCTGAAGGCCGCAGGCAGTCCGAAACCAGCGGACCGCCGGCCAGGCGCGTAGAGATACCGTGTGCATATTCGTGCGAAATGATCCCGTTGTCGAGCGATCCATCCAGCTTGACCGGACCTCCCTGGCCGGGCGAAACAAGCGATACGACCAGTCCGGTACCGGCCGCAACCCGGATGCGCTGGCAATCGCCGGAGGCGATGAATACGGAAGGGATGGTCACCTGGGCCGCATTGGCGCCTGCCCCCATGCCGATAACGCCCTCCTCGAAGTTGCAGATGATCGCGCCGATGGCGCCGGCCTCCTGGGCATTGTAGACCTTCTGGCTGAAATCACAGAGGCCACGGTCGATCATGGCGATCTTGCCGGCTAGCGCGCCGGCCGGAGAAGGATTGCAGCCTTTCGAGCCTTCAAAGGAACCATCGTCGACGATGACGACTTCACCGGTGACCGGCGTCGTGGTGATCTCCGCGCCGAAATCGGGGAGTCCCGTCGTAATCTTTCCGGCCAGGTCGATGGGTTCGAGCACGTCGAGATATTTGCCGCCGTTGTCCCGGTTCCAGGTGAACATCCGCATGCGGCCGTTGGCGCCGTCGACCGGAGTCGAGAAGTCCGCGTTGTTGATGCATTCCACATCGCCGTTGGCTTGGGCGCCGCACTGGAAGGTATTGTTGTCGCCAAACTGGGCGTGGGCTTCCACGGCATCCCCCGAGGCACCCAATCCCGTATAGTTCGTTATCTGGAAATTGCCTGCCGCTTCTGTGAACCCGTGCCGGTAGGCCATGTCGTGCATGATGTTGTTCCAGTAAAACAAGTTCGTGACCGCGGCATTGGTATTGGACGACGGTTCGCCGTTGGGATTGAAGGGGTAGTCGAAGATGAGGTCGTTGCCGCCGTCGACGGTGCCGTCGGGCAGGTAGTCCCAGTTCCGGTCAGGGAATGCGTGGACGTTGTTGCCGCGCGTGTAGGTGTATTCGGCCCCTGCTGCACCGTTGGTATCGTGCCAGCCGAACGGCGAGGCGGCCGGGCTGGCCGGATCTGCCACGACGGCGAAGTTGCCGTGGTTCGGGCTCTCGATACCGATCGGCAGGACGCGGTATTGCGGGGCCAGGACGAGCGGCGCGGCAGGAAGCATATGTTCGTGTGCATCGTCCGAACAGGATTCATGCTGCAGGTAGCCGGGTTCGAACTGGCAACTAATGGTGAGGACTTCGGTCGCCAGGATATGGCCGTTGAGCGCGTCGACGAGGACGTCGTACATCTTTCCGGTGTGCTGCGGCTCCAGGGTCACGCGCCAGGCGAGGCGGTATCCGCCGTCAGGCATGGGCTGGAACCCCGACACGACAGGGATGTCCTGGAGGGAGATGTTGCCCTTGTCGTAGATCGCGATGCCGTTTTCGGTCACCCGGCGAACGGCAGGTACGTAATTCGTCGTGATACCAAAGGACCTCGCGCCGGCCACGATGGCCTCTTCCGGCTTGATCCGCGCGCGCGACGAGGAAGCGGACG
>CAYMLN010000020.1:0-1382 GCA_964391045.1 uncultured Saprospiraceae bacterium | reverse complement strand
AACGCCCGGTCGGCGAGGTTCTCGAGCCGGTGATTGATCCCGGCGATTTTGCCCGACGGCAGGAACGCGAGGTGAACCGTCGTTCCGAAAACATCCTGGCCGTCGTGCTGCTGCACGAAGTAAGCATAGGTCACGCCGTTGTGCGCGGTCGTGTGTGTGGCCGTCTGGCGGAGATCACCAATGGCCGACCGGTCCAGGCCGTATTGCGTGCCGAGGTAAACGTAGGCCTGCTGCACGCGGTCCTGGCCCATCAGGAAGGCAGGCAGGAGGAACAGGAAAAGTATCCCGGTCATGGAGGCGGGTAGGAAATGTTTGTTCATATACGGGTCTTGCTGAAGTGTAAGGGCGGGAAAAATAACGAATTCACCGGCAATCGGTCCTGTTCGGCGGCTTGAATCTTGCCTATATTGCCGACCATATGACAAAACCGGGTTCGCTCGTGATCATCGGCCGGCGGCCGGTCCTGGAGGCGCTGGAGGCCGGCATGCCCATCGACAAGGTGTTGGTGGACCCGCCGTTCCAGATGCCCGAGCTGACCGGCATCTGCAAGCGGCTGGGCATTCCCCTCCAGCGGGTGCCGAAGGAAAAACTCGACAGCTACGGCGCCAACCACCAAGGGATCGCGGCGCTCGTGTCGCAGGTGGAGTACGCACAACTCGATCAAGTCCTGTCCAACCTTTCCGACGAAGGAAAAGTTCCGCTGCTCGTGATCCTCGACCGCATCACCGATGTCGGCAACTTCGGGGCCATCGCCCGTTCGGCGGAAGTGTTGGGTGCGCATGCCCTGGTCTTCCCGGCCCGCGAGTCGGCCCAGCTCAATGCGGACGCGATCAAGCGCTCCGCAGGCGCGTTGCTGCGCCTCCCGTTGTGCCGGGTCCCCGACCTCCAGTCGGCCGTCAAGTTGCTCCAGGAGAGTGGGATCATCCTGGTCGTCGCGGATGAGAAGGCGAAGTTGCTCGTCGCGGATGTGCCCTTCGACCAGCCCTGCGCGATCATCATGGGGTCGGAAGGCGAAGGCGTGCACCCCGCGCTCCGAACGGCCGCCGACTACGCCATGCGCATTCCCCAGGCGGGCTCACTCGACTCGCTCAACGTTTCCGTCGCGGCAGGGATCATCCTGTATGAGGCGATGCGCCGTCGCTCGATGGCCGGGGATGCGGGGACGCGCTAAACATCCGCCCCGGAGCGTTGTTGATTTCCATTCACTGCTCAAGATCCAGCCGATGCACTTGTTTATGACCGCTCGCCGACGTCTTCTCCTGTTCCTGGGGGCCTCCGTGCTCCTTTCCTTCCTCGTCGCGGGCTGCACGTCCACGAAGAACGCCGCCGGGGGCGCCGATCGCTTGCCGCAGGCGCTCCTCTGGAAAGTGGAGGGCAACGGG
>CAYMLN010000019.1:7549-12679 GCA_964391045.1 uncultured Saprospiraceae bacterium | reverse complement strand
GTGAAGCGAGGTCGATGCCGCCCGATGGCGGTTCGACCGGACCAGCAGCCGCGGGGGCCTCCCCGTTGGTGATCTGCGGATGGTTGGCCGGCAGTCCGGCCATCGCCGGATCCTCCGAGACATCGGAAACGAGGTACACGAGATCAAAGACGCGGTCGTGTTCGACGCTCTTGAAGTTGACCTTCTTCAGGCCGCCCTTGTAGTAATAGGTCACGCCGGTCTTGACGTCCTTGCGTGGGATGGCGATCCAGTACGGCTCGCCCGCGTCTTCCGTAACATGCAGATAGGTGTACTTGCTGGTATTGAGGATCTCGTCGGCCACGACCTTGTGGACGAGCGCCGGGGAAGATGCATCGCCCTCCATCATGGGCGACTCCGCGGGTGTGTTGGCGGAAGGATCCGCCTCAATGACCTTCGGGCCGCTGTCACAGGCGGCAAGGATGAGCAGGCCAAAGAGAATTGCTGTGTATTTCATGGTTGTTTTTGCTGTGTTTGTTTTCCCGGGCGCCTCAAAACCGTTGGACAATGTTGCCATAGATCCGGGCCAGTGTCCGCTGGGATTGGAATTCGCCCTCGAAATTTACGGCGAGGGACAATTTCTTGCGGACCCGCCAGGATAGATTAAGTCCGGCAATGTGCTGGTTAAGCGTCGTTTCGCCGCCACCGTATCGGTACCGGGCATTCCGGTACTGCAACTCGGTATACAGTTTTCCTTTCAACACGTCCCGATAAAGCCGCATCCCCATGACCGTTCCGGTCAGGTAAGACGTCTCGATCCAAACGGCCGACAACGACGCCGACAGGCCCAACACCGGTGTCCGCGCAAAGGTAAGGTAGCTGTTGAGATTGCGCGTGGGCGGAAGATTGCGCTCGAACCGGGATCCGAGGCTGGCGCCCAGCGTGATCCGGCGCGCGGGACGGTAGGTAAAGCTGAAGCGCAAGCCTTGCCGGGTCTGGTCGTCGATGAACTGGTCCAAAAAAGACTTGTAGGTCTCGTAAAAGACGATGTTGCGCCGCGCATCAAATGACCCGTAGAGCGAAAGGGCGTCCGAGACGCGATACCGCAGCGAGAAGAACGCGCTGGTGAACTTTATGCCCTGGCGGACCTGCTGGGTGTCGAGCGTGTACAGGTCAAATTCCGCCGAGGCGAAGAGCTGGACATCCTGCAGCGGCGAGCTGCTGTGCTGGAGATAGAGATACCGCCGGTCCGTCGCACCCAGGTTGCGCTGCTCGGCAAAGGCGACCGTCGAGGACAGCTGGCCGTTTTTGACTTGCTTCCGGTGGCCCACATAAGCCCCGTACTGGAGGAGGTCCGGGTTGAACCCATAATCGAAATGGTCCGGTCGCGACCCCGCGAATGCCCCGCCAAAAAAATCGCCCCGCCCCGTCTCCGCTTGTACGCCATCGATCGCGCCAAGGTTGGCCAGGTTCAGGTTGATCTTCCGGCCCAACCAGAAATGGGTTTGCCGGTTGACATCATATTGCACAGCCAGGCTGTAAACCTTGAATGCCTGGCTGAATTGCTGCCGGACTTCGGCCCATTCGCCGATGGTGTGGCGGAAGGTAGTAAAAACCTCCATCGACATGCCTCGCTCCCCGGCATGGGTGGCATTCATGGACAACGTGTAGCGCATCCGCTGGATGTCGCCACCGGGCTGGTCGGAGATGTTGATGTAGGTCGCCGCGGAGATTCGTCCGGAGACCCGGCTTGGGCCATTGAATCCCTTTGCCTCCTGATCATCTATGGCTTGCACCGGGATGGCCTCGTCCTGCGGCTCGACCGGAGCCGCCTCGGGGGGCACAACCACCGGAACAGGCGCTTCGGTCGGGGGTGCGGGCGCGGCCGGCTTCCGCACATAGAGTTGTGCACCCACGGCAAGTGTGGCGCCGGGGAGCGGCACGCCCACGCATGAGGTCGTCGATGTCTGGGTAACGACGATCGCCGGAAGGCCCTTGTCGCCGGCTTCGGTATATAACGTGTCTCCGGGCTGTATGCCACGTGTCGACGCAAAACGAACGTAAATGTTCTGCGACGTCTTGAATGTGACGGACCCGACAGTCGAGTCGGCTGGCACCTGCGCATCCGCGGTTGTCCCAAACGACAAGAACACAAGGCAAAACAGTGACGTGATAAAACGTGTCCCCATCCCCATTAATCGGCTTCACCGTTCGGATGACACGCCAGGCAGGCCGGACTGTTGTACTGGTAGCCGCTCACGCCATCATGTTCCTCGTTGGTCTCTCCGGCCGTGTGGCACGTCAGGCACGTGAAGACCGCATAATTGTCCGGGTTCGTGTGGCACTGTGTACACTGGTTCCACTCGCCCTCGTGCCGTCCGCTGTAGATCGGGAAGTAAAGGGCGTCATGGTCCCAGGTGGACGGCACCCAGGCGTTCTGGCTGTGACAGGCCGCGCAGTCCGTCGGGAAGTTGGCCGCCTGGTGGTCCGGGTCGTTCGTGCCGTTGTATTCCGTCAGGTGACAGCCGACGCAGGTGTTCGGCGTGTTGTTGTAATTCCCGTTGTGGCACGTCACGCATTGGTTGGCGATCGCCGCGTGAGCGCCGAGCAGCGGATAGTAGTCGTCATGGTCGGGGAACAGCGCCGGGTTCCAGTCCGGATCGGTCGTATGGCAGGTCGCGCAATTCGTAGGCAGGCTGAGCGAAATATGGTTCGGGTTGGTCGCCTGGTTGTAATCCGGCAGATGGCATGCATCGCAGTTCGTTGGCGTACCGGCATACCCGGATGCATGACATTCGATGCAATCGACCGTGACGTGCGCGCCGGTCAGCGGGAAATTGGAGTTGGCATGGTTGAATGCGCCTTGGGCATCGCCTGTGGGATGGCAGGCCAGGCAGGCCGCATTCTCATAGACATACCCGTTGACGCCGGCGTGTTGTTGGTTTGTCGGCGTCGGCGTATGGCAGACGACACAACTGTAGATCGCGTAGTTGTTCGGATTTGTATGGCAATCGTTGCACTGGTCCCAGGCGCCCTGGTGCCCCCCGCTGTAGATCGGGAAGTACTGGGCGTCGTGATCCTCGAAGGCGGCCGGCGTCCAGGCATCTTCCGAATGACACGATGCACAGTCCGTCGGGAATTGCAATGCCGTATGCGACGGATTCGTGGTTTGGTTGTATTCGGCGGAATGACATCCGAAACAGGTGTTCGGTGTATTGTTGTAATCCCCGTTGTGGCACGTGACGCACTGGTCGGCGATGAGGGCGTGCGCGCCGTTGAGCGCGTAGTACTGGTTGTGGATCGGGAACTGTGCCGGGTTCCAGTCGGGATCGGTCGTGTGACAGGAGGCGCAGTCCGTCGGAATAGACAGGGCGACGTGGTTGGGGTTTGTCGACTGATTGAAGTCCGGCATGTGGCAGGCGTTGCAATCCGTCGGCGTGCCCGGGAAGCCGGACGCATGGCATTCCATGCAATTCACCGTCATGTGCGCGCCGGTCAGCGGGAAGTTGGTCCCGTTGTGGTCAAACACCTCCTCCGCGCTGCCGGTCGGATGGCAAGCCAGGCAATACGGGCTGTCATACACGTAACCGCCGACGCCGGTATGCTGCTCATTGGTCTCGCCTGCGACGTGGCAAGTTGTGCAGGTGAACACGGAGAAGTCCCCGGGCTGCGTATGGCAATCGGTGCATTGGCTCCACTCGCCCTGGTGTTCACCGCTGTAGATCGGGAAGTACTGGGCATCATGGTCAAAGTTGGCCGGTGACCAGGCAGATTCCGAATGGCATGCGGCGCAGTCCGTATTGAAGCCGCTTGCGGCATGCGGCGGATTGACGGTCGCCGTATAGTCGTCGAGGTGACAGCCGACACAGGTGTTCGGCGTGTTGTTGTACTCCCCGTTGTGGCACGTCGCGCATTCGTTGGCGATGAGCGCATGTGCCCCGTTCAACGCATAATAGTCGTCGTGCGTCGGCATGCCGGCCGGGGCCCAAGACGATTCCCCGTGACAGGTCGCGCATTCGTTGGAAAACTGCAGCGCCATGTGCGGCGGATTGTCCGTCTGGTCGAAGTCGGCCTGGTGACAGCCGACACAGGTGTTCGGCGTATTGTTGTACTCCCCGTTGTGGCATGTCGCACACTGGTTGGCGATCAACGCGTGCGCCCCATTTAATGCATAGTATTCGTTGTGGATGGGAAACTGCGCCGGGTTCCATTCCGGATCCGTCGTGTGGCACATGATGCAATCCGTCGGCAAGCCCAGGGCGCCGTGGTTGGGATTGATGCTGCCGTTGAAGTCCTCCGTATGGCACGATGCGCAGGTGGTCGGTGTTCCTTGGTAGCCTGTGGCATGGCACTCGAGGCAGTTCACCCCGAGGTGCGCCCCGGTCAGCGGGAACGCCGTGGCATTGTGGTCAAAGCCGTCGTCGCCGTTCCCCGTCGGGTGACAGGCCAGGCAGGCCGTACTTTCATAGATATAGCCCGGCACACCCGCGTGATCGTCATTCGTCTCGCCCTGCACGTGACAGGTTGTACAGGTAAAGAGCGCGTAGTTGCCCGGCGTGGTATGGCATTCCGAACATTGGTTCCACACGCCCGCGTGCGAGCCGGTGTAGATGGGGAAGTGCTGGGCGTCGTGGTCAAACGTGGATGGCGACCACGCACCCTCGTTGTGACAGGTTGCGCAGTCCGTGGAGAACTGGGCCTGCACGTGGTTCGGGTCGGTTGTCTGGTCGTAATCCTGTTGGTGACATCCCGCGCAGGTGTTCGGCGTGTTGGTATAGTCGCCGTTGTGACACGTGATGCATTCATTGGCGATTAGCGCGTGCGCCCCGTTGAGCGGATAGTAGTCGTTATGCGTGGCAAATGTCGCCGGGGACCATCCGGGGTCGGTCGTGTGACAGGACGCGCAATCGGTGGAAATGCCGAGGGCCGCGTGGTTCGGGTTGACCGCCTGGTTGTGGTCCATGATGTGGCAGGCCGAACATTCCGTCGGGGTTCCCGCATAGCCGCTCGCGTGACACGCCAGGCAATCGACGGTCTGGTGGGCGCCGGTCAGCGGGAAGGCCGTCTCGCCGTGATCGAAGGCATCGTCCGCGCTTCCCGTGGGATGACAGGCCAGGCAGGCCGGACTGTTGTAGGAATACCCCGCGATCCCATTGTGCTGCTCGCCGGTCT
>CAYMLN010000019.1:2184-7539 GCA_964391045.1 uncultured Saprospiraceae bacterium | reverse complement strand
CCATATGGCAGGTCACACAGGTAAACTGGGTGAAATCACCGGGCGTCGTATGGCAGTCTACACACTGGCTCCACTCGCCGGCATGCTCGCCCGAGTAGATCGGGAAATACTGGTTGTCGTGATCGAAGGTGGCCGGCGTCCAGGCCGTCTCGCTGTGACAGGTGGCGCAATCCGTGGAAAATTGCGCCTGCGCATGATTGGGATCGGTCGTTTGCTCAAAGTCCGTCTGGTGGCACCCAAAACACGTCGTTGGCGTGTTGTTGTAATCGCCGTTGTGGCACGTGGCGCATTCGTTGGCGATCAATGCATGCGCGCCATTGAGCGCGTAATAGTCGTTGTGCACGGGGAAAGCCGCCGGATTCCAGTCGGGATCCGTCGTATGGCACACCGCACAGTCGTTGGACAGGCCCAGCGATGTATGGTTGGGGTTCAGGGATTGGTCGAAGTCGGGTTGGTGACAGGCCGAACAGGTTGTCGGCGTGCCCGTGTAGCCATTCGCGTGGCACTGGATACATTCGGTCGTCAGGTGTACGCCCGTGAGCGGGAATGCGGTCTGATTGTGGTCGAAAACGTCATCCGCGTTGCCGGTCGGATGGCAGGCCAGGCAGGCGGTATTGCTGTACGAGTAGCCGTTGACATTCGCATGGTCCTCGTCCGTCTCCGGGTTGAGGTGGCACGCAATGCAGGTAAACTCGGCATAGTTATCCGGGTTGCCGTGGCAATCGGCGCAGGTATTCCACTCCCCTTCATGGCTACCGGAGTAAATGGGGAAATACAACAGGTCGTGTTCGTTGAATTCCGCCGGCATCCAGCCGGGTGCCGTGGTATGGCAGGACGCGCAATCCGTCGAAAGCCCGAGCGACACGTGCGGCGGATTTGATGTTCCCTTGAAGTTGGCTTCGTGACACGCCACGCAGTCGGTCGGGGTCTTGGAATAGTCCGGTCCGGTGTGGCAACGCGCACATTCGGCGATGTCGTGGCCTTGGGTCAGCGGAAAGAAGCTGTGGTCATAGGCTTCGGCCGTCCACTCGGGTGCGTCGATGCGGTGGCAGGACGCGCAGTCTGTCGTGAATCCGGCCGCGGCATGATCGGGGTTGACGGTGGCCGCATACTCTTCCTGGTGACAGGTAAAACATTCATTCCCGATGGGGAAGAAGTAGAGTTGGGTCTCCGACTGGTGGCAGGACGCGCAGGACGCGTCGGCATGGTTGCCCAACAGCGGGAAGCCGACCTGGCGATGAATGTCCGCGATTTGGTTGACCAGCCAGGACGACGGGTCGTGGCACCGTGCACAGTCATCGCCCACAGTCTGTTGGTGGACGTCGAGATGGCAGGCCGCACAGGTGTTCGGCGCCGTTGAAAAATCGAGGCTTTGGTGGCAGGCCTTGCAATCCTGCCGGTCGTGCTGGCCTTCGAGGGCAAACCGCGTCTCGGCATGATCAAACGCCATCGAATCCCGCTGTACGGTCCAGGCATCCGCCGTGTGACAGGCCGCACAGTCGATGCGCAAGGCCTCACCGTGAGGCGATTGGGCATGACCTCGGGGCATCACCCCGAGCAGGATGATGACGATGATGAATAGACCGTAGCGGCAACCGTTCCCCATAGCGTTTCTCGTCGCCGTAGATATTGGCGACAACTCTTTAATGCGATTTCGTGTGTTGCCCCGAAGGGCAGTATGCATTGGAAGGGGCGGGATCTGGAATCAGACCCGGTTGGTGTGGCGTATCAAATGTAGGTCCGCTTTTCCTTCCGGCCGTCAGTCCGTTCCCGGCTCATCCATTTTGTATTTTGTCTAAATAGTTCTCATGGTTATTTATGGCAGTCGGCGCAGGCGATCCGGCCTGTGGCATACCGGATGATCGACTTGCCGTCCTCTTCCTCGGGCTTGTGGCACTCGGCACAGGCCAGTCCGACGTGTTTTCCCTCGAGCGGAAAGCGGGAAAGGCTGTGGTCGAACAGGCTGGGCGTCCATCCTTCAGGGGAGTGGCAATCGGCACAGGCGGTCACGCCCGCTTCTTCAAACTGTCGCCCGTGAATGTTGTCGTGGCACTCCGCACATGCCTGGCCAATGCCCTTGAATCGCACGGGCTCCGTTGTCGTTTTATCCGGCTCCGGCAGATGGCATCGGATGCAATCCACCCGGGTGTGCTTTCCGACAAGCTTGAAGGCGGTCAGGTCATGATCGAATCCCGTGGCGGTCCATGCATCGGTCGTATGACATTGCGCGCAAGCCTTGTCTGGATAATACCGCGTGTCGAGCGATCCGTCATGGATATCATCATGACAATCCGCGCATCGGGACCCGATGTCGCGGAAAGCCCATGTCTTTCCGTCTTCCCGGTGACAGGCGAAGCACGGCGTCGCGAGATGCGCCCCGGTCAGCGGGAACACACCGGCATTGTGTCGGTCAATGCCATACGTGGATTCCTCGAATCCGCCGACCGTATGACAGGACGCGCAGTCGGGCGATTGAGCCCCGGCGACAAACTGCCCCTCGTGGAAATCCGCGTGACAGTCCATACATCGCGCATGGGCCACGGGGTCCGTGAGACGCTCGGCGTGGCATTTCTTGCAGTCGACCGGCGCGTGCCGGCCTTCCAGCGGCCACCCCGTGAGGCGATGATCAAACTGGTCGGTGTGCAGGATCTTCTGGAAGGATTCGACGGTGTGGCACTGCTGGCACGCCTGGCCGAATTTTCCTTCATGCACATCCTTGTGGCAGGTCGCACATTGATCGATATCCTTCCCTTCGTACTCGCGGAAGACCGACGTGGCGGTCGACGATGCCATCGCCTGGTGACACGCGGCACAGTCGACGCGCTTGTGCCGGCCCTGGAGGGGGTACGACGTCTTGTTGTGGTTGAATGCCGGCTTTCCGGAAAACGTCAGGAAGCTCTCTTCCACGTGGCACGTCTTGCATTCCGTGCCCAGCCGGTCCTGGTGCGGATCCGTATGGCAACTGGCGCAGGACGAGAATGCGATGCCCGCGAATTCCTGGTAGGGTTGTCCGGCCCGCGTCGTTTCCTTGTGACACGCGGCGCAATCGACCTGCTGGTGTTGCCCACGAAGGGGAAAATCCGTCTTCGCGTGGTCGAACTTCGATGCCGGCGCGAAGGCCTCGGTCGTATGGCATGCGGCGCAATCGGTCTTCAGCGTGGCCTGGTGGACATCCTTGTGGCAGGTCACACAGTCCGTGGACAGGCCCAGGTAGGTCTTCTTCTTCGCGCGCGCGTCGGGCGCCTTCACCCATTCGCTCTTGTGACAGGACGCACAATCGGTGCGGGCATGGGCGCCGGTCAGCGGGTAGCCGGTTTGGCGATGATCGAACGTCTTCTTATCGAAGCGCACGATGTCAAAACTGCGGCCGTGATGCTCGCTGTGACACGAAAAACAATCCTTCGGCCGCACAGACGCAGACGCGTGATATCCTTTGTTGGCATCCATGCGCGTCTTGATCTCCTTGTGACAGTCAAGGCATTTCGCATTCGTCACCTTGTCGCCCAGTTCGTGGCACTTGGTGCAGTTGGCCACGCCTTCGAACTGCGCGTGCGCGCTGGTCAGGTCACCCGGCGATATCTGGGCCTCCAACCCCTGCGGGAGGATGGCGAGCACGATCGCGAGGGCGATTGAAAGGATCAATATGTGGCTCGATCGCATCATGATCTCTTTCGTCGCGATGGCAGGATGGCGTGCCCGAAACGCCTGGTGATGGTAATGCCCGCTTTCTGGAGAAACTCCGTCGGCAGTTCTCCGCCGGCGAAAATGTACACGAGGTCGTTGGGCAGGTTTTCTTCTCGTTGGTCTGCAAGTCGTAACACGACCTTGTCATCCTCGATGCGAATGACATTGGACGAATACAGCACCGCCACGTCTCCGGCCTTCGCCGCAGCCTGGATGCGCTCGAGGTTTTTCGGCTTGATGCGGCCGAACGATTCGCCGCGATAGGAGAGGGTGACTTTATTTTGTTCGGCCAGCAGCATGGCCGACTCGATCGCCGAGTCGCCGCCGCCGACCACGAGGACGTTCTTCCCCGAGATGTGCTCGGGCTCGAGCAGCCGATAGGCCACCTTCTCGAGCTGTTCCCCGGGCACATTCAATTTTCGCGGGGTGCCGCGCCGGCCGATGGCGATGAGCACGCTGCGCGTCTTGAATGTCTGCCCGTCGGCCGTACGCACCTCGAATACATCATTGCTTTTGGCGATCGCCTCGACACGGCTGTTCTCGCGTATGCGGATGTCATGTTGAGCTATGACCTTGTTCCAGAGATTCAACAATTCTCCCTTGGACGTCTCCGTGAGCTTGACCGTTCCATAGAGGGGCAGGTGCATCGGGTTGGTCATCACGACCTTTGCGCGCGGGAAGGAATAGACGGTACCGCCCAATGTGTCTTGTTCCAGCGTCACCGCATCCAGGCCGAGGCGCCGGGCCTCCAGGCTCGCGGAGATGCCGGCGGGTCCCGCCCCAACGATGACGACGTCATGATCGGCCGGTCGGTCGCGCGGCAGGACGCGGGCAATATTCTCCATGGCCTGACGGCCCTGTTCCACGCTGTTCTTGATCAGGCCCATGCCGCCGAGTTCGCCGGCAATAAAGATGCCCGGCACATTCGTCTCGAAGTCCGGCTTGACGTGCGGGAGGTCGACGCCGCGCTTTTCCGTGCCGATGACCAGGGATATCGCTTCGACCGGACAGGCATGAAAACACGCGCCGTGGCCGACACACCGTGAGGCGTTGATCAGCGTGGCCTTGCCGTTGCGGATGCCGATGATGTCCTTCTCCGGACACGCCTCGATGCACGCGCCGCTTTGGATGCACGTGTTGACATCGATCTCCGGATGCAGGGACACGGGCTCGTGCAGGCCGTGCTCGATGGCCCGCTCGATCTTTTCGGACGTGATGCGCGAGGTCTTGCGCAGGCCCCGGAGATAGAGGAAAATGACCACCCCAATGATGAGGAAGACGGCGCCGTAGATAGCGATCTCCTCGAGCAGCAGGTTGGCGATCAGAATATCCATCGGTAACCGAAGGCCAGCGTGATGGCGACGTGGATGACCATGATGATGAGCATCACCAGCGCAAACGGCAAGTGGGCCACGTGCCAGTATTTAAACAGTTGCTGCATGGTCTGCAGGCGGTTGATCCGCCCGGCGATGACCAGTTCGCGTCGTACGAGCCGGGCGACCGCTTTCTTTTCCTTGCCGGAAAGATGGGTTTGGCGAAGAATGCGGGCGAGCGCAGGACGGGACGTCAGTCCCGCGGTCATAGACCGCCATAGCTGCGCCAGGGCGCCGCCCTGTTGCTCGGCGGACTGGGTCGCGTCAAACGTCGGGCGGACGAGCACGCCGTCGTTGG
>CAYMLN010000019.1:0-2174 GCA_964391045.1 uncultured Saprospiraceae bacterium | reverse complement strand
ACGAACGTATCAATCGCGCGGATAAGCTCCTCGTCCAGCGAATACTTGTCCTCGAGCTCGCGGCGCATGTCCGCGCGCAGCTCCCGGATCTCGCCCAGGCTCAATTCCCGGCCGTGGATGGTGCGGGGAATCTGGATATAGATGAATCTGCCGATCACGCCGCTCAATACTACGGCGACCATGCTCCAGAAACTCACGGAAACGATCCCACCGAACTTAAAAGCGGTATGAAACAGGATAAACAGGGGACCAACCGAACAGAGGAAGATGTGGAATTCGAGCCAGTGCTTGAGCGCACCCACCCTGGGCAGGAACTTGTTCCGCTTCCGTCCGATGTAGGTAAACACCCCGACCAGGATCATCAGCGTGCCGAGGATCCCGAAGCCGTGGCCAAAAGGACCGCTGGGCTTAAGCGCGCCGTGTTGCTCGTGAAAGGGCCGTTCGGTAAAGGGTGTAGCGTAATAGCTGTACCCCGTCCACATCAGGAAGACAAAGACCAGGAATCCCGTTCCGATCAGGGCCAAGAGGTAAAGGCGATGCCACGCTCCTGTCATAGTTCAATGCGCTTGGGTTTTCTTCACTGGCCTGGGGCAAACGGAAGAAGCCGGGCGCGGATCGCCTCCTGGCCGGATCGGCTTCCCTAGGGCTTGACCAGGCAGCCCCGGACGATCTCATCCTCCATGTTGAGGTTGAGCGCCCCGTCCTTCGTGATGTGGGCGAGCAGGTTGATCATGTTGTTGCCGTACATGACGCTGGCATCCTCGGTCATTTCGACCTCGAGGGATGAGTTGCCGATGATCGTCACGCCGTTCCGGACAATGGTCTTGTTGTTTTCCGTCAGGCCACAGTTGCCGCCTGTCGATGCCGCGAGGTCCACGATGACGGAGCCGTGCCGCATCAGCGGGATCGTGTCGGCCTCGATCAGGACGGGCGCCTTCCGGCCGCGAACCTGGGCGGTGCATATGATGACGTCGGCCTTGGCGGCGCGCGCCTGTACTTCCGCCCGCTGCCGGGCGAGAAACTCCTCGGATTGCTGGACGGCATATCCGCCCGCACCGCGGTCATCGGCCGCACCTTCGACTTCCACAAACTTGGCCCCGAGGCTGAGTACTTCTTCCTTGGCGGCAGCACGCACGTCAAACGCTTCGACCATTGCGCCGAGCTTGCGCGATGTCGCGATGGCCTGCAGGCCGGCGACGCCGGCGCCGATCACGAGGACCTTGGCCGGCTTGATGCTGCCCGCCGAGGTGATCATCATCGGAAAGTAACGCGGCAGGTGGGCGGCGGCCGTAATGACGGCCTTGTAGCCTGCGATAGACGCCATCGAGGAGAGCACGTCCATGGCCTGGGCGAGGGTCGTCCGGGGGATCATGTCGACGCTGATCACCTTGAAGGGATACCCCGCGAGGGTCGCCTTGACCGATTCGTCCTGGTAGGGCCGGAACTGGGAGATGACGAGGGTGCCGGCATGTGCGTCGGCAAGGTCGGCCGGCGGATTGGTGGATATGATAATGTCCGCGGAGGACATGATGGTCTTGCGGTCCTTGATCTCGGCGAGGCCGGTGTATTTGTCGTCGGCAAATCCGGCATTGATACCGGCACCCGATTCAATCCACCACGTGGCGTCCTTGACCTTGGATCGCTTGATGTTTTCCGGCGCTATGGAGATGCGATGATCGTTCGATTCCTTGAGAACCCCGATTGTGAGCGACATGGCTTGAGCGATTGTTGAGTGGCGAAAGATACTCAGTATTCGGCGAAGATTATCTTCACCGCCTGCCCGGGGCGCGTGCAGCCCGGGGCGCGAATTGCGATGCAAAACGTCATTACCATCCATGGATATGGTTTCGACCGGAGGATCTGGTCGCCGGTCGAACTGGCCTTCGACGGCTATAATGTAATCCATCTCGAATTGCCCGGGTTCGGCGACGCTGCTCCGATCGCGAACCGCGGAGAGGTGATGGAGCGCCTGCTGCCCTATCTCGAGCGGCATCTGGCGGCCGGCGGGCGGGCCAGCAACATCACCCGCCACATTCTGGGGCTCTACCACGGCCGGCCTCGTGGTCGCCTTTTTGGCCGCGTCCTGTCCGTGCAGGGCACGGGCCCTGGTGCCAGCGGCGCGGCCCTCATCGATGCCATTCGGATGGCGGAGCACGGAGGAGCCGACGTTGATG
>CAYMLN010000018.1:0-12748 GCA_964391045.1 uncultured Saprospiraceae bacterium | reverse complement strand
GCGCACGCTTTACAATACCATGCTGGGCTTTACCGGCGGCGTCATGGTCGCCGCAAGCTTCTGGTCCCTGCTCGCGCCCGGCATCGCCTATGCCGAGTCCCTCTATCCCGGCTATGCCTGGTTGCCGGCCGCGACGGGTTTCGGCCTCGGTGCGGCCTTCCTCTACGGACTCGACAAACTCCTGCCTCACCTGCACCTGAATTTCAGCCGGCAAGAGCCGGAAGGACCGAAGACCGAATGGCGCACGACCACGCTGATGCTGCTCGCGATCACGCTGCACAATATACCCGAAGGTCTCGCGGTCGGCGTGTTGTTTGGCGCCGCGGCCCAGGGGCTGGAAGACGGGCTGATGATGTCGGCTATCACGCTGGCCATCGGCATCGGCCTGCAGAACATGCCGGAGGGCCTCGCCGTCTCGATGCCGCTCCGCGCCGCCGGCCTGAGCCGGACGAAGAGCTTCTGGTACGGCCAGCTCTCCGCCGTCGTCGAACCCATCGCCGGCGTGCTCGGCGCCCTCGCCGTGATCTACATCCAACCCTTCCTTCCCTTCGCCCTCGCCTTTGCCGCCGGCGCCATGATCTACGTCGTGGTCGAGGAGGTCATCCCGCAGACGCAGCGCGAGCGCCATTCGGACCTGAGCGTGCTGGGGTTCATGGGCGGGTTCGTAGTCATGATGGTCCTCGATGTGGCACTGGGATAGGGAAAAGCTAAAAGCTAAAAGTTAAAAGTGAATAATGAACAGTGAACAATGAACAATGAAGAGTGAACAATGAAGAGTGAACAATGAATAGCTCTGTGGTAAAATCTGTGTCTCTGTGGGAAATGTGAAAACCAATTCACGACCTGCCAACCCCTTGAACCAATAGGAATGAAAAACACAAAGATGAATTTGATGCGATTACTCGCGCTGGCGCTGCTGATATTGGCAGGCACGAGGTCAGTTGCCCAATCGCCTTACTACCCGGATGGCGCCTGGGAGCAGCGATTCCCCGTTGAGCTGGGGCTGGACATGCCCGCCATCGACTCGGCCGTCTACCTGGCGCAGACATCCGAGACCAAGACGGACGTCGACCTGCGCATCGCCAACGAAAAGGCGTACGCCAACGAACCGAACTACCGGATCCTCGGACCGATGCGTCCGCGGGGCGGACCGGCCGGTGTGATCCTGTACAAGGGGTACATCGTGGCGCAATGGGGCGACGTCGAACGCGCGGACATGACCTTCAGCGTGGCGAAGAGCTACCTGTCGACCGTGGCCGGCCTGGCCGTGGACGACAAGCTGATCCGAAGCGTCAACGACCCTGTCGCGAAGTATGTGTGGCAAGACAGCCTGTTCGACGGACCGCACAATAGCAAAGTCACCTGGAAGCACCTGCTCCAGCAAAACTCGGATTGGTCGGGCTGCCTGTGGGATATCTGCGACTGGGCCGACCGGCCGCCGCGGGAAGGCACGATCGATGATTGGAAGAACCGCGCGCTCCAACGACCGGGAAGTGTTTACGAATACAACGACGTCCGCGTCAACCTCCTCGCCTATTCGCTCCTGCAGGTTTTTCGCAAGCCGCTGCCCGTCGTCCTCAAGGAACGCATCATGGACCCAATCGGCGCATCGACGACCTGGCGGTGGTTCGGTTACGACAATTCGTATACATTGATCGACGGCCAGCAGGTCCAATCGGTAAGCGGCGGCGGACATTTCGGCGGCGGGCTGTTCATCAACACGCTCGACCACGCGCGATTCGGCCTGCTCATGCTCCGCGACGGCAAATGGAAGGACAAGCAACTCATCTCCGCGTCCTGGATCCGCGAAGCCACGCAACCCTCCGTCACGAACTCGGAATACGGCTACCTCTGGTGGGTCAATGCCGACGGCCACTTCCCCCGCGCACCGCAGTCCGTCTACGCCGCGGAAGGCTTCGGCGGCAACTACGTCATCATCCTGCCCGAACAGGACATGGTCGTCGTGGCAAGATGGCTCGACAGCGCGAAGGTGAATGCATTCCTGGACTGGATCATCAAGAGTGTACCTTCAGCGAAGGAATAGAAACCCATTGTCAAACTCCGTGAACTCCGTTTCTCCGTGCGCAAATGGAAGGGTGAACGGATAACGGATAACGGATAACGGATAAAGGCAAACGGATAACGGAAAACGATGAATGGTCAGCGAAATCCGCCGGGATTCCGGAAGGCCGAGGATTGATACGACATGAAGTGCATCAAAAGGGATAAGGACCGCGCTCCGCGACTCTGCGGGAACCTAACGGAAAAACATCGCGGCCAATCGACCGTATAAGATCATTCAAGTCCAGAATGGGTCAGGCCATTCGGCGGCCGGGTCCTCATGCCGGTGGATATCCTGGAGCTTCGCCCACTCCTCCGGGCGGGCGACCGCCTGGATCGCGTTGAACAGGATCCGCTCTTCGTACCGGATATGGAGGTCCAGGCTTGTGGCGAGCCGCGTGAGGAGATTCGGATCGGACTGTTCGGATTCAAACAATTCCCGGAGGATGGCGTGCTCGGCCACCGCCGTCTCCACCATGTGGTGCCCGCTCCCGAGGATCGGGAAGACATACTGCTCCTCGAGCTCGAAGTGATGGGCCATGTGGCTGGTCCAGAACCAGTCGGTGAATCGCTTGATCCGCTCAGCCGGGATGCCGCGCCGCAAACCTTCACGGATCTTCCAGCAGCACAATAGCGCGTGATGGTGGTCCCGGCTGAACGGGATCAGGTCTTCGTGACGCTTCATGCCCGCGTCATGCCGTGGCGGTGAGCCGCGATTCGAGGGCGACGGCCTTCGGGAACAGGATATTGTTCTCCAGGTGAATATGCCGGTGAAGGTCTTCCTCGAATTCCTTGAGCAGGGCGAAGGTGACTCGATACGTATTGCAGGCATCGGCCGGCGGCGTGTAATCGCCGGTCAGGCCGGCGATCTGTCGGAAACGCTCGCCCTCGGTATCGTGCTCATGATGCATCATGGCAATCGGATTGGAAACCGTACCAAAGGCCGGCGGAGTCACGCTGTCGCCGGACAGTCCGGCTGCGACCATTTTGCGGATGTAGGGGAACAACACGAGTTCTTCCTTCTTCATGTGCATGGCGAGTTCGCCGGCGCTGGCCGTAAACAGGCGTTCGACGTCGTTGAGCTCGGGATGCCGGTCGCCGTGGACACGGACAACCTTCTGGAGGAACGGCATGATCTCCTGGGTGCGGCGCTCGACATAGCGGTGATGCGTCTTCTCGATGTAATCGGCCAACAGGTCGAGGGGCCAGGCGTTGAAGTCCGGGGTGTTGTCCGCCGGGTTGCGCATGGCCTGTTGGAGTGCGCTCACCACATCGGCCGCGGCCACCTGTTTGGTCGCGCAGGCCTCGTCGATCGGCCGTCCGCCCTTGCAGCAGAAGTCAATGCCGAAAGACTGGAAGACGGACGCTGTCCGGTAGTCCCGGGCGACAAGCTCGCCCACGATGGTTTTCTCAGAAATATCCATGACTATTCGTTGAGTAATGTGAAGGATGGTTAGACCCCAAAGGTAGGGGTATTTTCTAATTAAGGATATTATTATCCTAAATTAAAATGACCCGGTCATCCCCGTGCCCCGAGCGTCAGCCGTGGAGACCTTCTTCGCCCGGAACACGCTTGCTTGCCGGCCGGTCGCGCAGGATGAATCCGCCCTTGACCAGCCAGCTGAACCCGAAGGCGCTGAGGGCCACGGATTCGAAAAGGAGCACCGGCCGGATCCGGTCAAGCCACGCGCAACGGTCGGATAGCCACAGCATGTAGGCCATGATGATGACGAGGCTCGCGGCCATGATGATCCCGCAAACCAGGTAGATACGGTCGCGGTTGATCTTCTCCGGCGTCTTGCCCTTATGCGGATCGAAAGACCTGAACAAGTACAACGCAAAGACGGTGAGGACGATGAAGAAAGACGCCGCGAAGACGAGGTGCCAGCGACCAATGACATCGGCATCCGCCCCGTCCGGCGTGGTTGGGAAAAACGCGACACCCAGTGCGAATGCGCATGCCATGGCGGAGGCGATCCGGTCGCGCCGATCGTACCCATTGTACGCCGACAGGAAGAACGCGATGGCGCACAACACGCCGACAAACAGGTCCCGGACCTTCGGGCTGTGGTAATAATCGCTGATCGAATCCTGGATAACCTCTTCACTGCCCAGCATCCAACTGCCCGTGATCAAGAGCCATGGCATGAGAATGCCCAGTAGGCCAACCGTCCTTAACAGGGTGTCCGCATGGATCACCTGCGGGCCCTTCGTGGGGGATTCCGTCAGCCAATGCTTGATCTCGGAAAGGACAGGCTGGTCCATGGCGTCGTGGTGTGTTTGTCCTAAACTACCACAACCGACGGACATGCCCAAACAAGAGGCGTTAATCGTTCCTGACGGCGAACGTCCCGGTCATGGGATACGTCACTCCACCCGGCTGCTGGTACATCGTGCCGGTCAGCGTGCCCTGAATGAACGCGCCCGGCCCGCCAAACTGGGTGATCGTCACGGAAAGGCCGGTCGCCAACCCCCATGCCCCATTGGGCATCCACAAGCCAATCTCTGTTACCGTGGCCGTATAGGTCCCGGGGCTCGTCCCCGGAAAGCGCACGAAAAAGTAATGATTGGACGAACTGTCGGAAGCGGAGATGGTCGTGGTCATTGATTCGACATCCGCATCCGGGAAGAAGAAGTAGGCATGGACGCCCGGAAAGTCCGGAAACTCGAGGTCGATGAGTTCGGTATACTGGTCACAAACGGTGATCGTGCCGGCATCGATGATCGGCGCGTTCGTAAAGATCGTCGGCAGGCTCTCCCAGAGGGCTGCGACGTCGATGACCTGCACCGTGACCGGCAGGTCATCGCAATTGATAAAGGCCGCCGTGAATGCGCCCGTGACCGCATCGAGCTCAGCATAATACTGTGCCGCACCCGCTTCGATCAATGCAAATCCCTGGGTCACCGGATCCCCGTTGCAGTCCACCGCGAGGCCGATGACCTGGACCGGCTCGACCGCCACTGTGGGCAGCGTGATCGGCCCGATCATCGTCGTATCGGCATACGGCCCGATCTGCTGGCTGTAAATGACGTTGCCGCACGGATCCATGACCTCCATGAGCAGTGCCTCGCCCGCGGCGACCATGCCGCACACGATGCCTTCGGAATTCGTCACATCGCACTTGGTGGCCTCGAGCGAAAGGATCGTAATGCACACCTGGAGCTGGTCGGCCGGCGCGCCATTCTCATACACGAAGGTGGCTCCCCACTTGACGATCGGAAACCAGGCGTCGTAATTCCAATAGGTGAAATGACCGACCTCGGCGACATACGCGCCGCCGTCGAGTCGGGCCAGGCCCTGTTCGATCCACACGCCTGCCTCTTCCGAGAAAAACCACATCGGGATCGTCAATGGCGCCTTATCCAACATGGTCGCGGGAACGTCCATGCGCATCTCGACCTTCGATCCGGCCTTCACCTGCAAGGTTGCACCAGAGGCGTCGTATAGTTCGACGGCGAGCATCCCGAGCGAACCGAGCGCGCCGAGCGTGCCTTCATTGCTGCGCCCGACGAGATCCCCGGGCATCTTGTCCGAAAGTTCAGGGTCATCACCATGAATGGCATACGCCATTACGCTGACGATGCCTGAATACGGGGCGCCCGAGGCGTCCGCGATGGCATCGGCAGGAAACGTTAACGTCGTCTTCGCATCGATGCTGACCGTGCCGCCGGCGCCGGCGTAAAAGGTGCCGGCCTCCGTCTGCGGGGTCAGGATGATATGGATATAGTGTGTCTTACCCTCGCCCGGATAGTAGCGGCGGGAGCCATGAAAAAAACCCGCCTTGGAGACCTGGGCATAACTCACCGGTGTCATCGGGACCTGGCGCATATACAACACGCCGTACTGGTCCGTCTGTCCGACCCGGTTGCCGAGCACGACGCTTGCCCCGTCGACCGGCTGTCCGGATGGGTCGGTCACCTTGACAAACACCGACGCGTTGAAAGGTTGGGGAAGGGTATCCGGGATAAACGTTTCGATATCCTGGCACCCCGCCCAACCCAACGCAACCAGCGTAATCAAGAAAAACCGATAAATCATGCCCATTTCTCTTGTTTTCACCTGTAAGAGCCCCCGAAGACCGTAAACGCTGTCCCGGTCGAGAAAAAAACACCGGGAATCATCCCGGGCTCCCGATCCCAGATTTGGCAAATGCCTAAAAAGGCCTCATTTTCAGCCGCGAAAGCGAGATGCACCAGGGGAACGCACACGAAGCGAACAGCCGGAAGGCCCTCCGGGCCACGATGTTCAGCATGGCCTCCAATGGGGCCCTCGCCGTGGTCAAGGGGGTGACCGGCTACTTCGGCAACTCCTACGCCCTGATCGCCGACGCGATCGAATCCACGACCGACTTCTTTTCCTCCATGCTCGTGTGGCTGGGCCTGCGATACGCCTCCCGGCCGCCTGATGCCAATCATCCTTATGGCCACGGCAAGGCGGAGCCGCTAATCACCTTCCTGGTGACGGGCTTCCTGATCACCTCCGCGGGCGTCATCGCGCACGACAGCATCCAGAACATCCGCACGCCTCACGACGCCCCAAAGCCCTTCACGCTCATCGTCCTGGGCGCGATCATCCTGTGGAAGGAGATCTCCTACCGCTTCGTCAACCGGAAGAGCCAGGAAACGAAGAGCGGCGTGCTGAAGGCCGATGCGTGGCACCACCGAAGCGATGCGATCACTTCACTGGCCGCCTTCATCGGCATCTCGATCGCCCTCGTCATGGGTGAAGGGTACGAGGAAGCCGACGACTGGGCCGCCCTGCTGGCCGCAGGCTTCATCCTGTACAACAGCTATCTCATCTTCCGTCCCGCGCTCGGCGAGATCATGGACGAACACCTCTATGACGACATGATCGCGGATATCCGGCGCATCTCCAAAGAGATCGAAGGAGTGCGGGACACCGAAAAATGCATCGTGCGAAAAGTGGGGATGCGCTACTTCATCGACCTGCATATCGAGGTCGACGGCAGCCTGAGCGTCCGGCAGGGCCATTCGATCGCCCACCGGCTGAAAGAACGACTGATGACGGAATGGCCGGAAATCGGGGATATCCTCATCCACGTCGAACCTGCGGAATAAGGTCCCGATCAGAACCGGTAGCCGAAGAAGACGTTGGCGCTCATGCCCGCGACGTCGGCCTCTGTTGAACCACCAACTGTCTTGTGCGGATTCAACAGGATACCGAAGGTGCCGAAATCACCCACCCGTGCCTTGACCCCGAGGTCCAGGCCGGGCGCAAAGAGATTGTCCTCCCATTGGCCCTGCTCTTCGTTCTTCTCATTCAGGCTGATGTACTTGAAGGACACCCCGCCGAAAAACCCGAAGTGCTCCTGGCCGAAGTAGTACCGCACGGCCGGCCGGAAATCGATCGCGTTGGCCTCCTCCTGCCAGCCGACATTGACGTCAAGACCGACGGAAAAATGCTTGCCCAGGCCGTTCTCATACCCGACCCCGAAACCGACGAACGGATTCTCAATATACCCGAGGACCATCAGGTTTCCCTGCAGGCGAACTTCCTGTGCATTGATGCGGCCTCCGACAAACAGGATGGCAAAAAGAACGGCGTGTACAATGTAGGTTTTCATGATGATGTGGTTTTTCTCGGGGCGAAAATTAAACCGGCCGGTCACCTTCGGGAGACCTTCGCGGCCGGTTTAATTTATATTTAACGGCAAAGACCGTTCCGCCGTCCCGGATGTTGCACCTCTGCCTGCGCCTGTGTTTGGCGAACGACAAATTTCAATACGCCAGCGATGAAGGAGACCGTGCTGAAGACGAATCATATACCCACACCGGCCATGCAGCCACCCGGATGGCCGGGCGGGATTGATTCCCGCTGGATCTTTCGCGATACGATGCCAAACCCGATCCGATGCCGATGATGCCCCGTTTGATGCTGGCCCTACTCCTTTCCGCGTCGGCCATCGCCCTGTGCCACGCGCAGGGCGGATGGACCCAACCCGCCGGCGGTATATTCGTCAAGGTCGACTGGTCCTATCTCAACGCAGCGGAATACGCCACGCCGGATGGCGAACGGATCGAGACGGAAGCGTTCATCCAAAACAACGTCAACCTGTACGCCGAGTTTGGCCTGACGTCAAGGCTAACGTTGCTCGTCCAGGGACCGCTGCTGCGTTCGCAGCGTTTCGCGACGACGACAACCGCCACGGGCATGGGGGACCTGCGCATGGACCTGAAGTATCGCCTCACATCCGACTATCTGCCTGTCTCCCTTAGCGTCGGAGCGGAGATGCCCACGGGCGATCCGGCCCGCACGGTCGAAGTCAATGGCATACCTGGTCTTGAACAACCGCTGCCCACCGGCGACGGGGAGTGGAACCTGTGGACAACGGCGGCCGCATCACGCGGATGGCGCAAGACATATCTATCGGCTTTCGCCGCGGCCAACTGGCGGACGAGCAATGCCGATTTCGATTTCGTCAACCTGTACCAGGCCGGTGTAGAATTCGGCTT
The DNA here is from genome assembly GCA_964391045.1 of uncultured Saprospiraceae bacterium. Classification (GTDB taxonomy): domain Bacteria; phylum Bacteroidota; class Bacteroidia; order Chitinophagales; family Saprospiraceae; genus Opimibacter. The sequence goes on along the minus strand of CAYMLN010000018.1, from coordinate 4,213 downwards.
TCGTCCGGCCGATCCGCTCTGGCTCAACCTCAAGCTCCGCGCGCAGTTCCGCGAAGGACCGGGCGAAGTGCCTCAGCCGTATTTCCTCTACGGTGATGCGACGACGTATACCATCACCGCACTTGAGGCCTACTATGCCTTTCATCCGCAGTGGGGCGCAACCCTGACCTTCCTGTCGGGGGGCGACTTGATCTCGAAGCTGCGCAACATCTATCTCGCGCCGGTCATTTCCCTGGGCGTGGTCTATCGGCGCACACCGGCCCCGACAATGCCCTGACGGTTCGACCGACAACGACGACATAGCCGATCCCCTGCATCCGACAGGGCCTCAAGCCCTATCTTGCGGGAGACTTTTGGCCACGTCCGATGTATTTGTACAGGATACTGCTCATACTTCTCTTGGTCGCTCCGGCGACAGCGCATACCCAGCCGGAATATGCCGACTATGACAAGCTGCTCGGTCGCTATGTTTCCGCGGAGGGTCGTGTGGATTACCCGGGATTGCAGCAAGACAGCGCCCGCCTGCGAAAGGCCATTGCCCTCATGACCGCAACCGCACCCGCACCTTCGTGGTCCCGCGCGGACCAGATGGCATTTTGGATAAACGCCTACAACGCGTATACGCTGTTGACCATCGTCGAACATTATCCTGTCGCCAGCATCATGGACATCGACAACGGCCAGACGTGGGAGATCGCGCACGCCGTCGTCGGGGGACGCAACTATACGCTCAACGAGATCGAGCATGCGGTCCTCCTGTCGAAGTTCCGCGACCCGCGCATCCATTTCGCACTCAATTGCGCGGCCGTCTCCTGTCCGCCACTGATGAACAAGGCCTATCGCGGCGCATCGCTGGAGGCCACGCTCGAAGACCGGACGCGTGCGTTCATCCGCTCTTCACACAACCAACTCACGCCCTTCAAGGCCCGGCTGTCGGAGATCTTCAAGTGGTACAAGTCAGATTTCGGCGACCCGCTCATGTTCATCAACCGATACATCGAGACCAAGGTCCTCGCGGCCGCGGCGATCTCCTATATCCCGTACGACTGGTCGCTCAATGACTGAGGCTAAGCGGAATATTGTGATCATCGGCAACGGCATCGCCGGGGTCACCGCGGCGCGCCACATCCGCAAGCTGTCCGCGCACCGGATCACGATAATCTCGGACGAGAACCTGCAACCCTATTCCCGGACGGCCCTTATGTACATCTACATGGGGCAACTCAAGGCCCAGGATACGTGGCTGCATGAAGACGGATTCTGGACTCGCAACCGGATCGACCGCATCAAGGACCGCGTCAATCGCATCGATCCGTCCGGCCGTAAGGTCACTTTGGCCTCGGGCACATCGATCGCCTATGACGAACTCATCATTGCGACAGGATCGATAACGGCGAGGTTCGATTGGCCCGGCCAGGACCTTGAGGGTGTTGGCGGCCTTTACCATTTGCAGGATCTCGAACGCATGGCGGCTTGGACCGCCGAGATCCGCCAGGCTGTCGTGGTCGGCGGCGGACTGATCGGGATCGAAATGGCCGAGATGCTTTGGAGTCGGGGCATACGCGTGACGTTTCTCGTCCGCGAGAAGAACTTTTCCGATGCGGTGCTTCCGGCGGAAGAAAGCGCCATGGTGCGTCGCGAGATCCTCCGGCACGGGATCGACCTTCGCCTCGACACACAGCTTTCCGCGATCGAGGATGACGGCGGCGGCCGCGCGTGCGCCGTGCTGACCGACAAAGGAGAGCGCATCCCATGCGGCTTCGTCGGCCTGGCGACGGGCGTGACGCCCAACATCGACTTCCTGCGCGAGTCGGGCATTGACATGAGCAGGGGCATTCTTGTCGATGCGCATTTGCGGACCAGCGCGGACCATATCTACGCGATCGGGGATTGCGCCGAAATCCGACAACCCCGTCCGGGTCGCAAGCCGATCGAAGCGGTCTGGTACACAGGGCGCATGATGGGACAAACCGTGGCACAAACGATCTGTGGCAATCCAATGCCCTATGATCCCGGCATCTGGTTCAACTCGGCCAAGTTTTTCTCGATCGAATACCAGATATACGGCCGCGTATCGCCCATCTTGTCGGCGGAAGAGCGATCGCTCTATTGGGAACACGCGGATGGTCGCCGGTCGATCCGGATCAATTCCATCGCAGGATCCGGTGCGGTCATCGGGTTCAACCTGATGGGTGTACGATTCCGGCACGAGGTGTGTGCCCGGTGGATCGCCGAAGGCCGGAATATCCGCGAGGTCTTGCGCGACCTGGACGAGGCGGCGTTCGATCCTGAATTCGGACCCCGTTATGGTCGACAAGTCCGTTCGACCTTCACGGACCCCAATGATCGGACAACCGCAAATGCGAGATAAGATGCCAATACCCCTGGGACCGGAACACTCAATGGCCCTCGTATCCGGCACACGCAGCCCGATGCGAGCAGGCCAATATGCCGCGTTGGCCCTGGTTGCGGTGGGCCTGCTGGGTTTCCTTGTAAGTTGGATGGGACAAACCCCGGTGCTTCCCTGGTGGGTCATGACGTCCTTGCTCGCTACCGGCATCATTGGATTCGCCTTGTCGCTGCATAGGGCCCACGAGGCCCCGCAGCGCATGCCCGGCATGCTCCGGTCGCTCACAAATCGCAGCGCATGGGCATGGATCCTGGCCGTCCTGCTTTCAGGTTTTTACGTTTGCCTGTATTGGTATCCGCAGACCCTGGCCGGCCTGATCGCGATGTTCGACCCGCTCAGCCATACCTTGCGCAAGTCGCCTGCCGATCATTGGTTCGTGTACGGAGCATTGTACACGCTCGCCGTGCTGGTCATGGGGGTGAAATTCATCCTGAAGCACCGCCGAAACCGCTACCAGGTCATCCGGACCGTGTCGGTTATGTTCTTTCAACTCGTGCTGGCCTTTTTGTTGCCCGGCTTCATGCGAATGCTCGATGCGCCGGAATATTACTTCACGTATTTCTGGCCGCTGAAGTACGAATATCTCTTTCCCCAAACGATCGGCTGGCTGCTCGAAAGCGGTCCGGGGCTCGGGGTGTTCCTCGCCGTGTGGGGTGGCGTTGCGAGCTTTATCCTCGTGCCCGTCCTCACGTATTTCTTCGGCAAGCGGTGGTATTGCTCTTGGGTCTGCGGATGCGGCGGACTCGCCGAGACGGCGGGCGATGCGTTCCGCTCGCTGTCAGACAAGTCTCTCCGCGCCTGGCGTATCGAGCGGTGGATGGTTCACGGGGTCCTGGTCTTCGTCGTGCTGACCACGGCACTGCTTTGGGTCAATTCATGGCAACAGGGAAGTATACTCGGCGCCCTGTCGGGACCGTTCGCGAAGACCTATGGATTCCTCATCGGGGCGGTGTTTTCCGGCGTCGTCGGCACGGGCTTCTATCCGCTTTTCGGAAACCGCGTGTGGTGCCGGTTCGGTTGCCCCCAGGCCGCGATCCTGGGCATCCTGCAGAAATACCTTTCCCGCTTCCGCATCACGGTCAACGGCGGCCAATGCATTTCGTGCGGCAACTGCTCTGCATACTGCGAAATGGGTATCGACGTCAAGGCGTATGCCCAGCGCGGCCAGGACATCGTACGCGCGAGCTGCGTGGGCTGTGGGATCTGCTCGGCTGTCTGTCCGCGTGGCGTGCTTCGACTCGAGAACGGCCCTGTGTCGACGCGCAAGCATGAAGAAAGCCGCTTCGGGCTCACCCTCACAGGCGACGGCGTACGGCTCGACCCGTGATCAACGCCCGCTTGTCAATGGCGGGGCTGGCGGCGCATGATCGCCTGCCGGTGGCGCATGCCCCACTCCATCATCTTGTCGAGGACCTCGCTGATCGAGAGGCCCGACGGCGTGAGTTCGTACTCGACCATGACCGGCGTCGTGTTATACACGGTGCGGCGCACCATGCCGTTGAGCTCGAGGTCCTTGAGTTCCTTCGACAACATCCGCGGCGTGATGCCGGGGATGTCGCGCTCGAGTTCCTTGAAGCGTTTCTTGCCGAACATGAGGCTGGCGAGGATCGGCAGCTTCCACTTGCCGCTCATCACATTGATGGCCTCATTGATCGCGAGGACATATTCCGTGGAGCAAGTCCGCGCGCGGTCGATCGACTTCTGGAGCGTGGCATTCATGGGCTGCATTTTGTGCAAAGGTAGGGATATCGAAACCAAACCCGCTATACTCCGGTATATCGCTATACAAAACGTAAGCGGTTC
>CAYMLN010000017.1:0-13193 GCA_964391045.1 uncultured Saprospiraceae bacterium | reverse complement strand
GATAGTTGAAGATGCTGCTGTACTTGGGCTTGCCCTCGTGCAATTCCTCGACGAGGGTGTCGCGGTCGACCCCCAGGGTCTCGGCGGCGCTGTAGAGGTAGAGCCCGTGGCCGCCTTCGTCTTGCACTTTGGCAAGGAGGGCGACCTTGCGGCGCAGTGACGGGGCGCGGGTAATCCAGTTGCCTTCGGGCAGCATGCCGATGATCTCCGAGTGCGCGTGCTGGCTGATCTGGCGGATCAGGGTTTGCCGGTACGCGTCCGGCATCCAGTCCTTGGGTTCGATCCGGATGTCCTGGTCGATCTTCTCTTGGAATTTCTGTTCGAGGTCAATGACGTTCATGCTTCGATGCCGTTGATGATGAGCGATGTGAGTTGTTCGGTGATTTCGTTTTCCGTTTGCCGCAACTTGCGCGTGTCCTGCAGGTGCAGCCAGCGCAGCGACGACAGGATCCATTGGTACATAATGTACGGGTCGGCCTGCCGCAGGCTGCCTGTCTCCACGCCGTCGCGGATGATCCGAAGATAGCGGCGTTCGTAATTCCGCCGCAAGGCGAGGAATTCCGCGAGCTGCGGCTCCTGCAGGTGCCGCCACTCGTCGTTGAACACCGTCACCGAGCTGCGGTCGTGCAGCGCGATGCGGATGTGCAAGGCGATCAGGGCCTTGATCTTGTCCAGGGCGTCGGATGGCGCGGCCTCGATCGCCTTCATGCCTTCCAGGTATTCGTTCGCGCAGCGAAAGCAGATCGTGCCGAGGAGCTCGTCCTTCGACCCGATATGGTTGTACAGGCTGGCCGCGCCGAGCCCCACCGCCTGCGCGATATCCCGCACCGACGACGCGGCGAAGCCCCGCTCTCCGAAGAGGCGGGCGGCAGCGGTCTGGATTTCTTGTTTACGGGACACCTATGTCAGTTTAAGTGTTTAAACCCAAATCATGCATTAGAAAACTTATAAGGCGGTCTCACCACCTCCAAGTTTTCGAATAGATGTTCTAGAAAATGTCGTCGATTTCCCTCCGCTGAGAGTTTCATCGTCTTCTTGCGACCACTTTCGACCATATAACTTCCTATTGCAATGCATTGGAAACGGATCGTGGCCATTCGACGGTTGATTTCACCCTGCATGATCGCGCGCTTGAAGATCGTCATGATGTTGTATGCCACCATGACCAGGCGGAAGGCAGCCTCCATCCCGGCAAACTTTTGCAGCGCAAACCCATCCATGCCAAAATCGTACTTCAGCTCCTTGATCCTGTTCTCACTTTCGCCTCGTTGGTTGTACCGCCGATGGACTGCGACCATAGACTCCTTCATGTTGGTGAAGTAGGCCGCATACTCGTAGCGATTCAACTCTTCGTACTCAGGGAATAACTCCCTTTGCCGCGGTTCTGCTTCATTCTTGAGCTTCCGGACCAATACTACGCGGCGTGCCTTTTTCCAGCCTCCCGCCTTAAACTCTATCTCGGCATACTCCGCCCCCTTAACCACTTCGTCATATCTGTCCCAACGTCCGACGGCAGCAATCTGAGCCTTCAGCCCCGACGTCATTCTCGCTCGAAAGAGATACGTTACGGCTCGCTCGAATGCCTCTAAGAAGCTCATTATCTGGTCCGTAGCAAAGCCAGTGTCCGCCCTGACCAAGCCGATCATTTCCGGCGGGACAATTGTAAAGGTCTCTTGCAGAAACTCGATCGCATTCGTGGGACTACCGCTGTTCCCTGAGCGCATCCAGGCATTCACAACCATCTTCCGCTCATCACAAAATGCCATCAAGGGGTGGTGAGAGTTGCGACCTTGCCGATCGGGATTGTAGCCTTTCTCCGCACCTTCCTGTTTGCCGTACCGGGTGATGACAGAGCTGTCAATGTCAAGTGTCATATACCGCATCGGCACCTTTGCCAGCAACTCACGCATGATCGCAGGGAAGATCTCATTGTTCTTGTCAATCGTGAACTTCGCAAAGAAGCGACTGAAGGTGCTTGCACTAGCCATTCCTCGCTTCCACCCGAAGATCTCACGCACCACATCATCCATGCGGAGCAATCCGCTGTGTTCAAGCCTTCGCGCGCCCAGCACAACGCTGGTCAGGAAGCCCTCGACGATATCAAGTGGATCGTAGCCTCTGTTAGAACCACGTTCCGGCCATGACAGACCGGACATAAAGTCTCGCAGGCCACTCGTCACATACGTCTTGTGGAAATACTTTAATCCTCCCCAGGGAGATATCTTCCGATTCGTAAATTCGTGGGCCAGCTCGTGCATCGAAAAGGTGTTGAGGCTGTCTCCGTACAAGGTAATGAAATCAGGCCTTACGGACAATCAGGCCTCGGCTATTGCATGATTTGGGTTTAAGTGTTTAACGGTGTGGGTCGGTGGTTGTACCTCCGACCATGGTCGAGGGTGTAACCCTCGAGCAAAAGCTTTTGATTTCGTTTAAATGTTTAAGTGGTTAAATGTTTAACCGCAATGCATCGTGGGCGAGGGTATAATCACTGACCAACACGCTCACAAATCGTTAAAATTGGTTAAGTGGTTAAATGTTCAACCGCGATCAATCGTGGGCATGGGTAAACCTACCGACCAGCACACTCATTAGTCGTTTAAATGGTTAATTTATCAAATGTTTAATGACATCCTTATCGCAGTTCACCACTTAAACACTTACACACTTAAACAACTCCGTACTGTTCAATCCTCATGCAATCGTTTAATTGGTTAAGTGGTTAAATGTTTAACCGCAATTAATTGAGTGTCGAGGGCTGCCCCCTCGACCATGGTCGGAGGTACAACCACCGACCCACATCATTAAACACTTAACCACTTAAACATTTTACCATTCCCTAGAATTTCCAATCGACCCCCGCCGTAATAAACCTCGGCAACCCCACCTTGATCCCCTGCGGACGCCGCGATGCGATGTAGCGGGCATCAAGCGCGTTCTTGACCGCAAGGCTGAGGGTCAGCGGTTCGTCGCGGAAGGTGTACCAGGCGGAGGCGTCCATCAGGTAGCGGGACGGGATGAGGCCGACCAGGCCGTCTGCCGTTGGCAACTCCGTGTTCAGCTCGTCAGTGTATTGTTCGCTGACATAGTTGCCGGCGATACGGAAGCCGGGACCGGCGGGAAATTGGACGGTGAGGAAATGATTGAGCATGAGTGCCGGGGCATACGGCAGGTCATTGCCTTTCACGTTGATGAGCGTGTCACCGGTTGCGAGGAATCGATCGCCGCTATAGGTCGAGTTGACAAAGGTCCCGTTGAGGCCAACCTGGAGGAGTCGTTGGTTGTCTCCGGGCGGGAGAAGGTCAAGGATGACCTCAAGCTCGAGGCCGGCATGGCGCGTGCGACCGCCGTTGGTCAGCCCGGTCTCGTTGAGGTTGCCGGAGGACTGGGAGGTCGGGATGACCTGGTTCTTGAAGTCGAGGAGGAACAGCGTCGGGGCAACCTGAAGGCGACCGCTGTGCCACCGCGCGCCCAGTTCGTAGTTGGTGCTGATCTCTTGCTCAAGGTCATAGGCAAAACCTTCCGACGAGATAGCGTCCTTCGTACGCGGCGGGGCGAAGCCGCGATGCACGCCGGCAAAGACGGAGAGATTCTCGTGCAGGACGTAATTGATGCCTGCGCCGGGCAAGAGGGCAAACGTGTGATTGCTGCTGATGACGCTCGTGTCGCGCACCTGCGTTGACCCATTGATCAAAAACCGGCCCCGGCGGATGTGGCGGAGATAATCGAAGTACTCCGCACGAACACCAAGAGTCATCGACCATTTGTCCGACCATTTCAGCTCGTCGACCGCAAAAACACTCACGGCATCGCCGAGTCGTTCTTCATCGTCCCGGTAGTTGCCGCCGTAACCGTCGGCCGACGATGATTGGATGAATTGTTCTTCTGCCTGCTCGGCGATATAGCGGACACCGGCCTTCAGGTGATGCGTCGCGCCAAGGCCGTCGAACCGGCCTTCCATGCGGGACTCGATGCCGGCGACGGCGAACTGCCGGTTGCGCCATGCGGCGAGGTCGCGCATGTACAGCGCGCCGCCGGCCACGGCCGTGTCGCCCCAAATGACGCCGGTCTGGTTGGCCGTACTCGCCGTGCGGCCGAACTCCTGCCTGCGCCAGTTACGCGTCGTCGTGTACGCGAAGCCGGTCGTCGACCAGCGCCAGGCCCTGTCGATCTGCAGCGCATAGGTGGCACTGATGCTGTATCGCCTGACGGGCAGGATGTCGTACGGAGCGATCACGACGAAGTCCTGTCCGCCGGCATCGTACATGGCCTGGGTGATGCCGACATACGTCGAGTTGGACGTCTCGTTATAATAGCCCAGCTTGACGCCGATCTCGGACCGGCGGCCGGCCGCCCATTTGAGTTTGGCCGAGATATCATCGAGCCGGAATTGCGTCGGCCCCATGCGGTCGGCCTGCTTGTGTGTGTAGGAAACGATGTAGCCAAATTGTCCGATCGTCTCTCCGTGCGAAACATGACCGCTGAAGAAGCCATTGGATCCGCCGCGCACACGCAGCGTGGTGGACGGCAGCGCGGGTGGGTCGGCGGTGACGAAGTTGACCACGCCACCGATCGTCTGCGGACCGAAGAGCAACTGTCCGCTGCCCTTCAGCACTTCGATCGCCTTCATCTTGTCGATCACCGGGGTAAAATACATTTCGGGCTCCCCATAGGGATTGAGGGCAACCGGGATGCCGTCTTCGAGGATCAATACATTTCGGCTGCGATCGGGATCCAGGCCGCGCACGCCGATGTTGATGCGCAGGCCCGCGCCTTCCTCGTCAACGAGGTTGAGGCCGGGCACGGTGCGCAGCGCTTCGTTGCCCGTCAAGGGCTGGATACGCTTCAATTCGACAGGCCGCACCACGCTGACCGCGCCGGGTACATGGCGGAAGAGCAGGTCATCCTGGTAGGCCGTGACGACGATCTGGGGCATCTCGATGACCCGGAACGTGTCCGGCGGTGCAGGGGCGGCAGCGACCTGCGCATGCACACGCGCGGACTGTAAACCGCATAAGATTAAGATTATCAGATATTTTTCTCTCCAATAGAACCGCAGGACTTTCATTTTGCGCTATTATTTTTACTTAGTCTAAATAGAAGTTCGAGGCAAACATAAAAAGCCCTTCCCGGGTGGTCAAATTTTTACGGCAAAAAAACCTGCATCAGGAGCTTTACGTCTGGTTATCAACTCCTTAAAAGTTCGAATAAGCGCCTACCGCTTCTTATGGCTTTCGCGCCGCCCACTCCTCAACTAGCCTCAAGAGAATGCCGATAATTCGACTGTCTTGCTCGTATCATGAGTTTCCGTTCGTTCCCACAGAGCCGCAGAGCCGAGGCTGCAACCCATTAGCGGACAAATCTTGCTGGCGCTTTCCGTGCCACTAGCTATCCCCAGGGAGGACACGGAAAGTGTTCGAGATTGGACCTTGCTTCATCCTATCACCCCATTCCATTTACCGTTCACCGTTTTCCGTTATCCGTTCACCGTTATCCGTTCTCCGTTTGCCGGCGCGCGCCCAAATTATTGTTCTGCGCAATAAAAAAGCTTTTGTAGATTGAGGGAAATGCCGGACCCCAACCATTCCCAGCGGTTGGAGAAATTCTGCCATTGCCCAAAACCTACATCTCTTAAAAACCAAAATCCATCACAATGAAAAACGCATTGAACCTGATTACGCTTGTCGTATCATTTCTTCTCTTTCATTCCATGCATGCACAAGAATGGCAAGAACAGGCCTTTGGACTACTGCCGTCCAACTATGGCGTTTTTGACATATCCATTGTCGATGAAAATATCGTTTGGGCCGTTGCAATTGATCAAGACGCAGGACCTGGAGTACCCCTGAACCACATCACCAAGGTCCTGAAAACGCTTGATGGCGGGATAACCTGGGAAAGCATTGATATTGAAGAAACGGAAGGTACCATTAGTTTTGACATAGAGGCATTTGATTCAAGTACAGCGTTTATCACAACCCAGGATCTAAATAATGGAAACGGAAGAGGCGTTTTCAAAACGGAAGACGGAGGAGACACCTGGGCTGAAAAGTTCAATGGCCTTGCGGGAGGCGTTTGGATCAGATTTTTCAATTCCCAAGAAGGCGTCATCATCAACCGACTAGCGATGGCCACGACCCAGGATGGCGGAGAATCATGGCAAATCGTGCCCACGGGCAATATACCTTCGTTCCAAAACGATGAAATCACGATCCTGAGCTCAGGAAGCAATTCTTGTCAAGTCATTGGAAACCATGTGTGGTTTGGAACCACCCATGGAAGAATCTACAGAAGCACGGATAAAGGTCACACCTGGGAGGCCTTCAATACTTCACTTGGAAGCAATGCGCTCATCAGCACGCTCGCATTCCGGGATACGCTGAACGGAATCGCTGCTGACGTCAACGACACAGGTGTCCAGTTTGGCATTACAAATGATGGAGGCGAATCCTGGAGCATGATCATATCGAGCCCCGAACTATTAATTGCGAACATGGAATATGTCCCTGCAACACCGAGCGTTTTGATCGGAACATCAGACATCTTCTATCCCATCAGCGGCAGCGTCTCTGCCTACTCCACTGACTTCGGGCATACCTGGGAAACAATTAACACCGGCATCCAATTTGGCAGCACTGAATTTATTTCACCCACCATCGGATGGACATCCCGGGGCATCATCACCTCGCCAGAGGATCCCGCCATGTACAAATGGCAAGGCGACACCTTTGTGCGCGCAAGCGAACCCGGACCCAATAGCGAAATCGAGGTATTCCCCAATCCAACCCGGGATCATCTCTATATAGCGTCCGAAAAGATCCTGAGCGAATACCGGTTGTCGACCATCAAAGGCGATTTGATTCAATCCATGAAAATCAACTCGAACGAGTCAAGTATTGATTTTCAATCGTTGTTGCCCGGCATGTATGTCCTGGAATTCATCTTTAACGATGCGTCCAGGCTGACACGCAAAATTTTCAAAGTGCAATAAACCGAAAATGAAAGCACACCACGTGCACGCCCCAACCATTGTCATGTAATCCGCCGTTCGTTGTTTTCGATCGGTGGAACTAATCTTACGAAGTTCCATATCCTTTAATCGGCGAATCGCCGCCGCCTGCGGCTATGGCGACCTAAGGAGGACGCAGACCACGGCAATTTCTTACTGCCGTTTGCCTTTCGCCGTTTGCCATTTTCACACGGAGAAACGGAGCTTACGGAGGTTCGCCCTGCCTGCTTCAGCCCCTTTAATTGATTTGATCCGCGGGGGCAAGCCCCGCTGCTATATTTCGCCTTCGTGATATCCGTTATCTGTTTTTACGTGCGGAAACGGAGACCTCGGAGGCACACCATGCCTTCATCCCTCCGCCGCCTTCCGTTCACCGTTATCCGTTATCCGTTCACCGTTATCCGTTATCCGTTATCCGTTTGCCGTTTGCCGTTATCCGTTTGCCGTTATCCGTTATCCATTTGCCGCCTCCCGCAAGCCCTTTACATCTTACCTTGCAAGGGCATTCCGACATGAATCCCGCGCATCCCTTCCCGCCCCATCTCTCCGGCCTCACGGCCGCCGAGGCCAGTGCCGCCCTCAAGCGGCACGGACCGAACGAGCTCCGCAAGGGCCGGTCCCCGGTCCTGGAAATGCTCGCCGGCCTTCTCGGCGAGCCGATGCTCATGCTGCTGCTCGGCGTAGTGATCATCTACTTCGTCCTGGGGGAACTTGCTGAGGCCTACTTCATGCTCGCGGCGGTGATCGCCGTCTCCGGGATCTCCATCTTCCAGGACTGGCGCAGCCGCAAGGCCATCCGTGCGCTCGAGGCGCTGACCGCCCCGCTGAGCAAGGTGATCCGCGACGGCAATGTGCTCCAGGTCCCATCGCGCGAGATCGTGCCGGGCGACCTGCTCATCGCCGAGGAAGGCACCACGGTCAATGCGGACGGCAGCATCGTCTTTAGCCATGACTTCGCCGTCAACGAATCGATCCTCACCGGCGAAGCCATGTCGGTCTTCAAGTCGGCCGACGGCGGCGAAGTATTCAGCGGGACGACAGTGTCCGGCGGACTGGCGGTCATCCGCGTGACGAAAACCGGCCAGGGCACCCGGATCGGTCAACTCGGCTTGTCCGTGCTGGACATCAAGCCCTCCCCGAGTCCGCTCCAGGTGCAGATCGAATCCTTCGTCAAGATCATGGCGGTCATCGGCATCGCGGTCTTCGCCATCGTGACGGTGTACCATTATTTCACGCAGCGCGACATCCTCGCCAGCCTGCTCAAGGGCCTGACCCTCGCCATGTCCATCCTGCCGGAAGAGATCCCCGTGGCCTTCGCCACGTTCATGGCCCTTGGCGCATGGCGCCTGATGAAGCACGGCGTCATCGTACGCCAACTGCGAACCGTAGAGACCCTCGGCAGCGCCACGGTGATCTGCACCGACAAGACCGGTACGATCACTGAAAACCGCATGCACCTCCAGGGCTGGTACGTCCATGCTGACCGGACATACTTGGACGAAACGGACCCCCTGTCCCCGGCCGCGGCGGACCTCCTGCGCGTCGCCATGTGGGCCAGCGAACCCGTGCCGTTCGATCCCATGGAGCGGTCCATCCACCAGCGGTATGCCGGCTTTACCGATACGGATGAACGCCCCGGCGCGGAAATGGTGCATGAATATCCGCTATCCGGTAAGCCGCCCATGATGACCCATGTCTTCCGGCTGTCCGACGGCCGCCAGGTCATCGCCGCCAAGGGCGCCCCCGAGGCGATCCTGGCGTGCTGCGATCTCGGGCATGAAGAATTGCGCGCCCTGCGCGCGGAATCCGACCGGCTCGCCGGGCTCGGCTACCGCGTCCTCGGCGTGGCGCGGGGACCCGATGCCATCGACCCATTCCCGCCGGAACAATCCGAGATCCCCATGGTCTTCCTCGGCCTCCTCGCGTTCCACGATCCGCCGAAAGCCAACATCCGCGAGGTGTTCGACGCCTTCGCGGCGGCCGGCATCGGGGTCCGCATCATCACGGGCGACAACGCCCGCACGACGGCGGCCATCGCCGCACAGGCCGGCTTGCAGGGCCTGACCGCGCCGGTCGACGGCGACCGCCTCATGAACATGCCGGCGGATGAGTTCAGGAAGACCACGCGCACGTCAACATTGTTCACCCGCATGGTCCCGGAAGCAAAGCTGGCCGTCGTCGAGGCCCTCAAGGCCGACGACGAGGTGGTTGCCTTTGTCGGGGACGGCGTCAATGACGGCCCGGCGCTCAAGGCCGCGCACATCGGCATCGCGATGGGCCACCGGGGCACCGACCTGGCGCGCTCCGCCGCCGCACTAGTCCTGCAACAGGACGACCTCTCGGCCATGGTCGCCGCCCTCGGGGCCGGCAGGCGCATCTACACCAACCTGAAGAAGGCGATCCGGTACATCGTATCCATCCACATCCCGATCATCCTCACGGTCTCGTTGCCACTGCTGTTCGGCTGGATCTACCCGGACATCTTCACGCCGGTGCATGTCATCTTCCTCGAATTGGTCATGGGCCCGACCTGCTCGATCGTCTTCGAGCGCGAGCCGATGGAAAAAGACGCCCTCCGCACGCCGCCCCGCGCGGTCAACGCCGCCTTCCTCACGCGAAGTGAAATGATGCTCAGCATCGTCCAGGGCCTGATGATCACGCTCGCCGTCCTCGGCATGTATCAATTCGGCGTCTGGCACGGCGCCAACGAACCGACCGTGCGCGCACTGGTCTTCTCCACGCTCATCTTCGCCAACATCCTCCTCACCCTCGTCAATCGCTCCTTCGTCCATTCCCTCCTGACCTGCCTGTCCTACAAGAACAATCTCCTGGGCATCACGATCGGTGTCACACTCCTCGCCCTCTTCTTGATGCTAAACGTCCCGCCCATCCGCACATTCTTTGGCCTCGCTTTCCTGACCTGGCAACAACTCGGCCTCTGCCTCGCCGCGGCATCAGCAGGCGTCTTGTGGATCGAGCTCTTGAAAGCCTATGTGCGCGCGGGCCTCGCCGGTAATAGACAGTGAGAGAGTGAGAGAGTGAGAGAGTGAGACAGTGAGACAGTGAGAGAGTGAGACAGTGAGACAGTGAGACAGTGATAGTGTGAGACAGTGAGAGAGGGGGACAGGGAAACAGGGAGAGAAAAGGTAGGCTACTCCAATTTGTTCAGAATTGTCGATCAACCAGTAGACTTCCCGGTTCTCGCGGAGAAACAGATTTTACCACAGAGAAGCGGAATGAAGTTGCCTCGCAATGCGTATTCCCTCCTGGTTTTCCGTTCGCCGTTATCCTATCCGTTCGTCCTTATCCGTTATCCGTTCGTCGTTATCCGTTCGCCGTTATCCGTTATCCGTTCTCGCACGGAGAAACGGAGATCACGGAGTACATCCTGCTGTGGTCGGCGAGGACGCCAACCACGGCCAGTCTTCGCTATCCGTTCACCGTTATCCGTTTACCGTTTAACGTTTACCGTTCGCCGTTTACCGTTAACCGTTAACCCTGCTGGTGCATGATCATCAGCGGCACCTCGGGATGCTGCAGCGCCTTGCGGGTGGAACTCCCGTGCCGGAACCGCTCGATCAGGCCGCGTTCCTGCGTCACCATGACGACCATGTCAGCGTTGACTTCGTGGGCATAGGTCATGAGGACCTCGTCGATGCGGCGCCCGCCGGGGGCGAGGGACCGGATGTTGAATCCGCACAGCATGTCGCGGTGCTGGACCAGCCGTTCGAACAGTCGATTCTTCAGGTCCGCGAAGGCGGCCGGATCGTCGGTGATGTTGATAAAGTCGAAGAACACCTGGTTGAGCGAGCCGAAGTAGAGCAGGTAGTCGAGCTCCCCGTCCAGGAGGATGTCCTCGCAGAACCCGACGACGATCTTGCCCGGGAAATTCATGGCCGCACCCGGCGGGACGACGATGACCGGCTTGGCGCTATGGCGGCTGACGGTGGTCGTGACGGAGCCGAAGAAGCGGCGGAACAGCGTGTCCGCCCCTTTGGTGCCCATGACCATCATCTCGTACTTGCCCTCCTCGAGGACATCGATGAGGCGGCTCGCCACCTCGCCGACTTCGACGATAGACATAACAGGATACGTCATGGCGCTTCCCGCTTGCGCGGCTGTGATCTTGAGGGCCAGTTCGTCGAGCCGCTTGCGGCTGTCCTCGACCATCTGCACATCCAGGGCGCCGGCGGAGACCGGGTCGTAGATCATCTGGTGCACGTGGATCAGCGTGATGCCGATGCCGAGGAATTCGGCCATCATGCGGGCATACGCGATGCCGCGCTCGCTCTCCGGCGAAAAGTCGACCGGCACGAGCAGCGTATTGGCCTGTTCGCGAAGGATGTGGTCCATGATCTTGCGGATCGTCTCGTCGGGCGGATCGTCGACGGGATGCGTGATGGTCGTCTCCCCGATGCGCACGGCCGGGACGGCCGAGAGGCCCGCCTTGATGAATTCGTCCACGTTGTGAATCTCCTCGATGGTATAGCGCAGGTGATGCACATGCAGGGCGTCCTCCAACTTGTGGCGGAGCGCGCTACCGGTAAAGCCGCGCACGCTGTAAAACGCGATATGGACGGGAGGCGAGGATTCCATTATGCGCCTTTTATCCGGGCATTGTCCTCGTCAGACAGCGCCTTGACGATGTCGAAGGTGGTGAGCATGCCGACGAGTTCCCCGTCGTCCACGACCGGAATGGCATGGAAGAGGTTCTCCAGGAAGACCTGGAGCGCCACGTTGATCCGCTCATTCGACGACAGGGTGGCGATCCCGGTGGTCATGATATCGCCGGCGGTGTAGTACTCGAGCCGGCTCTGTTCGATCAGCTTGTCATTGTCCGAGGTCAGGATGCCTCGCATGAAATGGTGCAGGTCGGTCTTGCTGATGATCCCCACCAGCGTGGTGTAATGGACGACCGGAAGGTGGTGGATGCGGTGCTCGTCGAAGATCGCCTTGACATCGGTCAGTTTGTCCGTCGGGGCCACCGCGATCAGCTTCCGGGTCATGTAGGTTGCGATCGGTGCAGTAAAATCCATGGTGTGTGTATGTACGTGATGTGTATAATGCATTGAAAACAAGCGCTGTCCGACGTCAATCCCGCCCCCTTGCACTTCCCGCTCATCCCTTTCGACGCGCATTCCGGACCTTTTGCTTTGCGCTAAAAGTAGCCCGGCCGGGCATGAACGCAAATGACTGCCATCATAACGCCGGGTGATGCTGGTCACTTGCCCGCCCCGGCGTAATTTTACCCCATGGCCTTTCCCGTCCAACAGGACGCCAACCACATGCCCGCCCTCCTGCAGTCGATCATCGACACGGCGATCGACGGCATCATCGTGATGGATGTGACCGGGAAGATCGTCCTGTCCAATGCCGCCGCGGACCGCCTCTTTGGCTACGCGCAAGAGGAGATGACCGGCCGCGATATCACGACCCTCATGCCGTCGCCGCACCGTGAGCGGCACGGCGAGTATGTCTCGAATTACCTGAGCACGGGCGTCCGGAAGATCATCGGCATCGGCCGGGAGGTGGAGGGCCTCCGCCGTGACGGCACCCGGTTTCCGCTGCGGCTGGCCGTGAGCGAGAGCCGGCTGGGCGACATGTTGTACTTCACCGGGATCATCCACGACCTGACGGCCATGTACGCCGCCCGGCAGGAGATCCTCAAGCTCAACAGCGAACTCGAGGCCCAGGTCCGGGAGCGCACGCTTGAACTGCAGGAAACGGTCAACCTGCTGCTGGCCACGAACCGGCAGCTCAACGAGGCGATCGACCAGCATAAGAAGGCCGAAAAGGCGCTGCGCGCTACGCGGGATGAGCTGCACCGCTCCCTGGAGAAGGAGAAAGAACTCAACCTCCTCAAGTCCCGGTTCCTCTCCATGGCCTCGCACGAGTTCAAGACCCCGCTCAGCAGCATCCTCTCCTCCGCCGGCCTGATCGCCCGCTATGATCAGCCGGAACAGTCGCCGGACAGGCTTCGGCACATCGAGCGGATCAAGTCCAGCGTCAATCATCTCAACACCGTGCTCTCGGATTTCCTGTCCATCTCGCGGCTGGAGGAGGGCCAGTTCGAACCCGCCATATCCGAGTTTGTGCTGCGCGACATGTTCGATGACCTCACCGGCGAACTGCGGGGCCTGCTCAAGCCGGGCCAGCAGTTCTTCATCAAGCAGACCACTCGCCGGGT
>CAYMLN010000016.1:10579-13267 GCA_964391045.1 uncultured Saprospiraceae bacterium | reverse complement strand
ATGCGCCCGGTTGCCGCCGCTGACCCGAAAAACTTCGTGTGTTGTTTGGTCGACCGCGTAGACCTGGTCGAGCCGGTCGAACCCTGCGGTCAGGTAGATCCAGTTTCCCTGGACCGAGGGCCTTCCCAATACGCTGTACGTCGGAGTGGTCAGCGTTTCGCTTTCACCCGTGGCAAGATCGAACGCCATGAGGCACATCCGTCCGTCATTGAGCCTGGCCGTCGTCACGATCCGCGACCCATCTGCATCGAAAACGGGATAGCCGAGATAGCGATTGTCAGGATTCGGCAAGGCGGTGATCACATCGCCGGATCGCGCATCGAGGATCCGAATGGCGTACCGTCCGGCCATGTCGGTGTGCAGTGCCGCAATGCGCTCTCCCGGAGCATCGAGTGACGGCATTGCATACCCCTTCTCGGGCCGGAAGATTCGCCTGCGGCGGGTCTCGGTGTCGAGCAGCACGATCACGTTGCGGTCGCGGCGCAGCCACCGCGGGTCGAGGCGCAATTCCGTCCAGACCAGCTTGCCGTTGGACGCATGAAAATGTCCGTCCTGCTTTTGCCCCAGGATCTGCAATCGCCGGGCCGAACCTGCCGTATCGATCACGTAGATCGCCGGGATGTGATCAAACGTGCTCACGGTCGCGTAGACGTTCCCCTCGCGATCGCGCATGGGATATGTGTAGTCGAGGAAATCATCCTGCCGGAACCGACGGTCATTGCCCGTCGAATCCGGAGCAAGGACCGGATAACTCACCTCCTCGACAGCCATCGCCCGGTACCGGTCGCGTAGCCAGTGAGACGCATCCCGGTATATGCCGCGCGACCAGTCGCCGTAATAATCGCGGACCCGCGCGGCAAAAGGGCTGACGGGATTGCGCAGCCGCGCTGCCCGTCGCACGATCGTATCCCAGGTATCCTCGCCAAACGAAGCGTTGCCGTACATCTGCATCTGGAAGCCGAGGGCATATGGGTCCGGGGTCACTTCCTTGTACGAACCCCGAAGCGCCTTGAAGAATCGCCAGGGCTCTTCCGTCAGCAGTCGTTCATGTGTGGGAAGCATGAAATAACTGAGGCGGCCGCGGCCCTGCGGGGACCACTTCGTCTCGGTAAATGTTGAATTCCCCTCCCTGAACCATCGCGGCAGGGCCAGGGTATACACGGCCGAGTATGCGAGGTCGCCCGCGATCACCTTGACGATGTGGCTGATGCCGTCGTTTACGGCATTGATATGCTGGACATGCCTGTATTCGTGCAGGCTCAACAGGTCGGCCCAGGGCAAGGAGCCGAGTTCGAAGACATTTTCGTTCGGCTGCAGGAGCAGCTCCGACTTGTAGGGCGCGAGGGCGACATTCCCGTTCGAGACGTTGGTCTGCGGCTGCAGGACGACCGGGATGCGTTTGTACCGCCCTTCTGTCGTGATCGGATCAAGCCGGGCAAGTCCCAGCATCATGGTCGCCACACGACGGGCCTGCGCCTCATGGCCTTCAGGAAAAATCACCTGGATGCTGTCATGGCGCAACTGCTGCCACTTGACCGAAGGCGGCAAGACCCCGTAACGCTGACCGGCGAGGGGAAGGATGCCGGAGAGACAAACCACCACCCAGGCCCAGCGCAAGCGTTCAGACATTCAGGGTGATGTTGTGCGCGTGGATGGCGGCGGAGATGTCGATCAGCAGCGAAGGATCCTCCTCGACCGCGGTACCGATCACGATCACGTCGGCGCCGGCGGCCAGGTTCTCCTGCACCTTGTCGGCCGAGCGAATGCCGCCGCCCACGATGAGGGGCAAGTGCGTTACGGCGCGCACGGCCGCGATCATCTCCGTGGATACGGGGGTGGCAGCGCCGCTGCCGGCGTCCAGGAAGAGCAGTTTCAACCCGAGCATCTCCGCGGCCATGGCCGTGCAAGCGGCGATGTCGGTCTTGGCGGCCGGGATCGGCGACGTATTGCTCATGTATTGGACCGAGGTCGGCACACCGCCGTCAATCAACATATACCCTGTAGGCAACACCTCGAGGCTGCTCCGCCGGAGATAAGGCGCGGCGACCACATGCTGGCCGATGAGCAGGTCCGGGTTGCGGCCCGAGACCAGGGAAAGGAAAAGGATGGCGTCGGCCTTGTTGGACAACTGGTACGTACTCCCCGGAAAGAGGATCAGGGGCACCTGGCAGCGCTGCCGGATCATCTGGATGCACTGCTCGAGCTGCGGATGGACGATCAGGCTCCCGCCGATGAAGAAATAGTCGGCCTTGTACCGGACCGCCAGGTCGACGACCTGGTCGAGGCGCCCCAGCCGCATCTTGTCGGGGTCGATAAGAATGGCCAGCTTCTTCTTTCCCGCCTGGCGGGATTGCATCAGGCCTTCGTAAACCGTGTGGCGACCGGTGTCCATCGTCCAAAGATAACACGTCGGATGTTGTGGGCAGGGCGGGTGCCGGGGTGCCGCGGCTTCAGACGAAATGCTTGAGCATCCGGATCTCCTCGCGGGTGAGCGGCCTGTACCGGCCCCGGGAGATGTTCTTCTTCGTCAACCCTGCGTAGTATACGCGGTCGAGCTTGATGACCTCGTACCCCATGTGCTCGAAGATGCGGCGGACGATCCGGTTCTTGCCGGAGTGCAGCTCGATGTAGAGATCCTTCTTGCTGCCGAACAGCTGGGTCATGAACCGACCCATCGCCGTGTTCGAT
>CAYMLN010000016.1:0-10569 GCA_964391045.1 uncultured Saprospiraceae bacterium | reverse complement strand
GGAGGCTGTCCGGCTTGATCTCGCCATCCTCCAGCGAGATCCCTTCCCGGAGCGCCTCGAGATCAGGGAGGGCGAAGGGCTTGTCCAGGGTGACATGATAGACCTTCGGGACCATGTGACTCGGATGGGTCAGCTTCTTGGTGAGCTCGCCGTCATTGGTAAGCAGGAGGAGCCCGGTCGTGTTCCGGTCCAGCCGGCCCACCGGATAGACGCGCTCCGTAACATCGGACTTCAGCAGGTCGATGACGGTCCGTCGCCCCTTCTCGTCGTTCGACGTGCACATCACGTTCTTCGGCTTGTTCATCAGGTAATACACCAGCTTGTCGACCGGCCTGATGACCTTTCCCTTGAAGCGCACCTCATCGTCGGGTCCGACCTTGTGCCCCATCTCCTGGACCACCTTGCCGTTGACCTGGACATGTCCCTGGAGGATGAACTCGTCCGCTGCCCGCCGGCTCGCGATCCCGCAGTGGGCGAGGAATTTATTGAGGCGCATTTCGCTCATGGCTGTACCGGTGGTGCGGGGTTAGAACGGAATCGGCTCGTCGTCAGCATCGTTGAGCCGCGACGGCCGGGTGATGATCGTGTTGTAATTGTCGCCGCCGCCCGGCTTGGCCGCACTTAAGAAGTCGTCGCCCGGGTCGGTGAACTTCGCATACTGCGCGATGAAGCGCAGCTCGACATTGGCGAGCGCCCCGTTCCGGTGCTTGGCGATGTTGACCTCCGCCATGTCCTTCGCGATGCTCGGGTCGGACTGCATCTCGTAATAATCGGGGCGGTAGATGAACATGACGATGTCGGCGTCCTGCTCGATGGCGCCGGATTCGCGCAGGTCGGAGAGCTGCGGCCGCTTGTTGCCGCCGCGGGTCTCCACGGCGCGGCTGAGCTGCGACAGCGCGATGACGGGTACGTCGAGTTCCTTGGCCATGGTCTTCAGGGCGCGCGAGATGGTGCTGATCTCCTGTTCGCGATTGCCCCGCTTCGCATCCGGGCCGGCTGACATGAGTTGGAGATAGTCGATCATGACCATCTGGATGTCGTGCTGCATCTTGAGCCGGCGGCATTTGGCGCGTAGTTCGAAGATGTTGATGGCCGGCGTGTCGTCGATGAAGATCGGCACCTCGCTGAAGCGCTCGACGGCATGGTTGAGCTGCTGCCACTCGTAATCCTCCATTTGCGCGTTGCGCAGCTTGGAGCCCGGGATCTCCGCCACCATCGACATGAGACGGTGCGTGAGCTGCAGCGCGGACATTTCCAACGAAAAGAACGCCACGGGGCGATTGAAGTCCAGCGCCGCGTTCTTCGCCAGCGCCAGCGTGAATGCCGTCTTACCCATACCAGGCCGCGCGGCAACGATGATGAGGTCTGACTTCTGGAATCCGTTAGTATACTTGTCGAGCTCGGTGAACCCGGACGGAACGCCGGTGATCCCCTTCTCCTTGGTGGAGAGCGTTTCCAGCTCTTTCTGGGCCTTGACGGCCAGGTCACCGAGGCGCGAATAGCTCCGGTTGAGGTTCTTCTGCGTGATGTCGAAGAGGTTGCTCTCCGCCTCGTCGAGCAACTGGAAGACGTCCTTCGTATCCTCAAACGCATCCGTGATGGTGCTCGTGCTGACCCGGATGAGTTCGCGCTGGATATGCTTCTGCGCGATGATCCGGGAGTGGAACTCGATGTTGGCCGCGCTCGCGACCTTGTTGGTCAGTTCGACGAGAAAGCCGACGCCGCCCGCCAACTCGAGGTTGCCCGACTTCTTGAGGGACTCGTGGACGGTGAGGATATCGATCGGCTGCGACGTTTCGAACAGCCGCATCATCGCCTCGAAGATGACGCCGTGCGCTTTCTTGTAAAAGCTGTCCGGCGTGAGGATGTCGAGGACCACCGACATGGCGTCCTTGTCGAGCATCAGGGCGCCGAGTACGACCTCCTCCACCTGCATCGCCTGGGGCTGGATCTTGCCGAACACGAGGTTGGACAGATCGTTGTCCGTGCGGATCGGCTTCAGCCGGCCGCCGGAAGCGGAAGGAACGGAGGATGGATTGAGGTCTGCCATGATTGAAGAACGGATATCTCGGGTTTGGCCGGGTTCAGGGGGTCCAAAAGTAAACCTTCCCGGCTTCGCCGCCGGGTTTTCCATCCGGAATTCCCCAACGGTCGATGTGGAGAAACCGGCAAATCGTGTGGAAATCCTATGAATGTATTACAACATTTCCACATCCGAAAAGGTGCCTTTTGCAACCGGTTGCCTTTCAGCCCTTCCGGCATTCATCCGCGTGTCAGGATGGCAGGTTCCCCCTGTTTCGGGAAGATTGGGGCGTCGTTGCTTCTTTACCTTTTGTGGAAAAAAACTAAAAACGGTCACCGTCCGGCCTGTCCGGCCAGGATGCCATAGATGCGATGCGCTGCCGTATCCCAGGAAAAGGTGCCCAGGCGAGCTCTGCCGCGGCTGACCAGTATTTCCCGGAGACCCTCTTCCCGAAATACCCGGCTCATGGAGTTCGCCAGGGCTTCCGGGCTGGCCGGATCGAACAAGAGGGCGGCATCGCCCGCCACCTCGGGGAGGGAAGCGGCGTCGGCGCTGATGACAGGGACCTCCGCAGCCATAGCTTCCAGGAGCGGCAGCCCGAAACCTTCATACCAGGAGGGGTACACCAGCGCGGCGGAAGCACCGATCAGGGTCACGGCCTCGTCCGTCGGGACATACCCCGGAAGGTGAATCGACGCGCGGAACGGGCTCTTTTCCAGGACATCGAAGAACTCCTCCGTATGCCACGACGGGCGACCGGCGAGCACAAGTTGGATTTCGTCCTTGTCGTCCTGCTTGAACAACTCGAACGCCCGGATCAGGTTGATGATGTTCTTGCGCGGGTGAATGGCCCCGAGAAAGACGAAATACGGTTTGCCGCCGGCATACTTCTCCCGGCCTATCGCCTTTTGCCCGGGCGTAAGCGGATGGTACGCCGCCGAACATCCATTGTGCACGACCGACACCTTTTCCGGCGACACCGGGTACACATCGAGGATCTCCCGGCGGGAAAACTCGGACACCGTGATGATGTGGTCGGCCGCCTCGACGAATCGCGGCATCCACTTCGCATAAAACCGCCGGATGCGCGGCGGCAGGTGTTCGGGATAACGGACGAATGCCACGTCGTGGATCATCGCCACGGCCGGCATCCTCAGGCCGACCGGCAGGAATCCGTCCGGGCTGAAGAACACATCTGCCCCGCGTGCCGTCGCGTGCCGTTTCACCGGCCGGTCGAGCCAATAGCGGATGAGAACCGGCAAGCGCGTGGGCGGGAAGAAGACATGCGACTCGACATTCGGCCCGTGATGGAACGCCGGGTCTGTCGGCCTGTCGAAATAATAATCGAAGCGATCCTCCGGATGCGCCTGCGCGATGCGGCGCATGACCTCGTGCGTGACCATGCCGATGCCTTCGAGACGTCCGGGCAGCATGAGGCGGGTGTTGACGGCGACGCGCATGAACGGCCGTAAAATACGCATTCGCGGCGGCCGCATCCGGGTGCACGGGGCTATCTTTGACCACCAGATGTATCGAGTGGCATGCGTGAGACCATAAAAACAGACGTGCTTATCGTCGGATCCGGCATCGCCGGCCTGACCTGCGCGATCAAGATCGCCGAATCCCGCCCGGACCTCCAGGTCCATATCGTCACGAAAGACGTGCGCGATGAGGGCAACACCCGCTATGCCCAGGGCGGCGTCGCCGCCGTCTGGAACATGCCGGAGGACAATTACGGAAAACACATCGCGGATACCCTCGACGCAGGAGACGGCCTTTGCGATGTTGACATCGTCAACCTCGTCGTGAAGGAAGGCCCGACCCGCGTCCGCGAGTTGATCGAATGGGGCACACGGTTTGACAAAGGCCAGGCTGGCACCTATGATCTTGGCCGCGAAGGCGGACACAGCGAGAACCGCATCCTCCATTACAAGGACCTCACGGGCTGGGAGATCCAGCGCTCCCTGCTCGAACGGGCCGCCGGGCTGCCCAACCTGACCATCCGGGAAAACTGCTTCGCGATCGACCTGCTCACCCAGCACCACCTCGGATTCAACGTCACCCGCGTGAGTCCGGACATCGCGTGCTATGGCATCTACGCCATGGACAAGAAGAACCTGGACGTCGAGAAGATCCTCGCCCGCGTCACCATCCTCGCCACGGGCGGCGCCGGGCAGGTGTACCGCGCCACGACGAATCCCCTCGTCGCTACCGGCGACGGCATGGCCATGATGTACCGCGCCAAGGGCCGCATGAGCAACATGGAATTCGTACAGTTCCACCCGACGTCGCTGTACAACCCGGCCGTGGAGAGCCAGGCTTTCCTGATCAGCGAGGCCGTCCGCGGTTTCGGCGGGATCCTGCGCAACAGCAAAGGCGAGGACTTCATGCACCGGTATGATGAGCGCGCCAGCCTCGCCCCGCGCGACATCGTCGCCCGCGCCATCGACAACGAGATGAAGCGCCTTGGGGACGATTATGTGTACCTCGACTGCAGGCACCTCGACGTCGAAGGATTCAAGGCCCATTTCCCGACCATCCACCAGAAATGCCTGGAGTCGGGCATCGACGTGAGCCGCCAGATGATCCCGGTGGTGCCGGCTTGCCATTATTTCTGCGGCGGCATCCTGGTCGACAAGAAGGGCCGCACGTCCATCGAGCGCCTCTATGCCGTCGGCGAATGCACGGCTACCGGCCTCCACGGCGCGAACCGCCTCGCCTCAAATTCCCTGCTCGAGGGGCTTGTCTTCGCCCACGAGATCGCCCATGACGTGCCTTTCGTCATCGACCAGTACACGCACCAGACGGATATCCCCGACTGGGATGCCCTGGGCACGACGGACCCCAAGGAAATGGTCCTCATCACGCAAAGCTGGAAAGAGCTCAAGGAGATCATGAGCTTCTATGTCGGGATCGTGCGGTCCAACGTGCGCCTGCGCCGCGCCCTGGACCGGTTATGGCTCTTGTACCAGGAGACCGAAAACCTCTATCATACCACAACCCTTTCGCCCCAGTTGCTCGAGCTGCGCAACCTGATCACCATCGCATACCTGGTCACACGGTCCGCGTCACAGCGGCGCGAGAGCCGCGGACTTCACTTCACGACAGATTACCCGGACAAGTTGAGTCACCTGGAAAACACCCTTATGTAGGGGGAAGGATCAGTTCCGGCCCGTCACATCGACGCGTATCCGCTCGTCGCGATTGGCCAGTTCCCATGCCGTGTGAAAGGCGAGCCGGGCGATGGTTTCCGCCTTGTCGTACATGATCTTGTCGGGCGTATCGGTCGGCCGGTGGTAATCGTCATGTACGCCGGAGAAATAGAAGATGGCGGGGATGCCGTTGCGGGCGAAGTTGTAATGATCGGACCGGTAATAGAACCGGTTCGGATCGTCATCCGCGTTGTAGGTATAGTCGAGGTCCAGCTTGGTATACGTCCGGTTGACTTCCTCATTGATGGCATGGAGTTCGGTGCTCAGGCGATCCGAACCGATGACATAGGTATAGTGCGGGTCCTCATGCTTCTTGTCGACCCGCCCGATCATGTCGATGTTCACGTTGGCAACGGTCTGTTCCAGCGGAAATACCGGATGGAGGCTATAATATTCAGAGCCGAGCAGGCCTTTCTCTTCTCCCGTGACCCACAGGCAAAGGACGCTGCGTCGTGGCCCTTCGCCCGACGCGCGGGCGGTCGCCATGGCCTGGGCGATCTCGAGGACAGCACTTGTCCCGGAGGCATTGTCATCCGCCCCGAAGAAGATGTCGTCGCCCCGCATGCCGAGGTGGTCGTAGTGCGCGGAAACGACCACGACCTCTTCGCGGAGGACGGGATCCGTGCCTTCGATGTATCCCAGCACATTCAGGCCGAGCGTGAACTGGGCATCATGTTCCGCATTAAGTTGTACGTCGACCGGACACTTGATCCGTTGCGGCGCGCCCTTCTTGTTCATCTTCTTGCGCACGTCGATGACCTTATCGGTATAGCGGCCGAGGATGCGTTGGGCCAGCTCGGGCGAAATGAACGCATGCGGGATGCCGGCCCGGGTGACCTCCTCGGGCATTCCCATCTGCATTGAACCATTGAGGAGAAAGCGGCGTGCATACATGATCTTCTCCCGCAACTTGTCGTCGATGATCCAGATCGAAGCTGCGCCCGCTTCCTTCGCGGCGTTAAGGCGCATCGTCGGATCCATGCTCCACTCGGACGGCTTGGATGTTCCGGTCAGCACGTAGTTGCCCTCCTTGTCCAACGGCTCGGTGCCATAGACGATCAGGTGCTTTCCCTTGACATCGACGCCTTTATAGTCCGACCAGCGCGGATCATCCAGCCCGTACCCCAGGAACAGCATCTCATCGACCGCGATCGGCCCTTCCTGCGCCGGAAAGTCCTGCGGCAGGCAGAGGAATCCTTTCAAGTGCTCTTCGGGCTGTCCGCCCACCACCATTTCGACCGCCGACCAACGGATGGAAGTGAACGCCACTTCCTGGAAATGATTGGTATCACCCGGGGCCGGAGGAATGCCATACGCCGCCAATTGCTCCGCGATGTACACCGCAGCCTTGAGGTTGCCTTCCGTGCCGGTCTCCCGGCCCTCGAATTCCGGGGAGGCCAACTGGTAGACATGGGGCTTCATGTCCTCCGCCGCGATCGTCCCGGCGATCCGGGCGGGCGCGTCATCCGCCTGCGCGCCGATCCATGCCGGCAGCATGCAGAACCAAATAAAGCGATTTCGCATAGGCTACGAACGAATCAGGCGCAGCGGATCTTGTCGACCCGGCGCTGGTGGCGACCGCCCTCGAAGGGCGTCTCGAGGAATGTCTGCACCATGGACAGGGCCACTGCCTCGGGTACGAACCGCGCCGGGATGGCCAGGACATTGGCATCGTTGTGCTGGCGGGCCAGTGAGGCAAGTTCGTTGGACCAGCACAAGGCGGCGCGAATACCCTGGTGCTTGTTGGCTGTCATCGCCGCCCCATTCCCGGAGCCGCAGAGAATGATCCCGAGCCATGCCCGGCCCTGCTCAACGGCATCGGCGACCGGATGCACGTGATCCGGATAATCCGTCGAGGCCTCGCTGTCCGGTCCGGCATCGATGACCGCATACCCGTTGGCCGTGAGCCAATGCCGGATCGCCTCCTTGTACTGGAAACCGGCATGGTCGGCACCAATGGCGATCGTGCGTTGTGTCGTTTCTGGCATGGCCTTACTTGATGGAGGGTGCGGGCATATAAGGACCGAGGAGCGATTCCATTTCCTTGTCGAACGCCTCGTCGTTCATGCTCTTGGCGAGCCGGAGGATCTCCGAGACGGCATTGTTGGTGAGCCGCTGGTCGAGCGCAAAGCCGGCCTGCAGGTCATCCGGATCGAGCGAGTCGTAGAACTTGATCCATTCCACCGACTCGTTGGCCAGGATACGCATCTGCTCTTTCGCCTTGTCCATCGCACCGGCGCGGATGTACACGTTGATATGCGGCATCGTCCGGGCATCGTAGGGGAAGTTCATGTGCGGGAAGGCCTTGAAGAACGTATCCGTCATCTTGATCGCCTCCTCGTTGCGCCCTGCCTCGACCATCTTCTCGGATGCGCGCCAGATCACCATTTTCTGGGCCTGGACGCTCGCCCCGTAGCTGTCACTGACATAGAGGCGCTCCTTGTCGAAATTGCCCCACCGCCACTTGTTGACCACGCGGTCGTAGACCTTGTCGAGATCGACCCGTCCGCTGCCGTAAATGTAGAAGTCGCGCTCGCTCGGCGTGTACACGGGCACTACCCGGAGGCCGAGGCCCTCCATCTGCATATAATCGTTGAGATTCATGAGCTTGGACTCCTGGCACGTTACCGAGAAATAGATCGGCCGGTCGTAGAAATTGCTCATGAGCACATCGAGCACGGCGAGCTGGTCCTTCGTGATATACTGCCGGTCGATCGTCACGGGGATCTTCGAAACGATGTTGGCCGTATCCGATTCCGGCAGCAGGCCGGCGGACAGCACGCGCTTCTTGTCGACGGGGATGTAGAGATTATTAGACGGCAGGTACGTCTCCAGGTTCGTGCCCTGGATCGAGATCGGCGTGTCCTTCGACAGGAAGGCCAGCGCCTGGTCGAGCGGCATTTCCGCCTCGGTGCTTCGTCCCGGGATGAAGAACAATTGGTTCCGCTTGTTGCCCCTGTAGGCGTCGGTCGGGATCGTCAGCTTGATCGGCGCCGAGTCGTTGATCTTGCGGCGCAAGCCCTCGATGTACCAATCGACCGCAATGAGGCTGAGGTTGACGATGCGCACATCCCGGCGAATGCCTTCCACCTCCTGGGCGTACCACAACGGATAGGTGTCGTTATCGCCGTAGGTGAACATGATCGCATTCGGATCGAGCGACTCGAGGAAGTTGCTCGCGTAATCGCGTGCTGCATACTGCCCCATTCGGCTGTGGTCATCGAAATTCTGCACGCCCATGATCACCGGAGCGGAAAGGACCGCCGCCGAAGCCAGGAAGGGCGCAGCACCGCCGATGGATGCCGCCTTTTCCTTCAGGAACATATAGATGGCCGGAACGGCCAGGCCGATCCACATGCAGAACGTGAAGAATGAACCGACCAACACGTAATCCCGTTCACGCGGTTCGTTCGGTGGCTGGTTCGAGTAGAAGATGATGCCCAGGCCGGTAAAGAGAAACAGCACCATCAAGGCAAAGAAATCCCTGCGGCGGTTGTTGAGCTGGTACAGCAGGCCGATGATCCCGAAGATGAGCGGCAGGAAATAGTATT
Organism: uncultured Saprospiraceae bacterium; assembly: GCA_964391045.1. Lineage (GTDB taxonomy): Bacteria > Bacteroidota > Bacteroidia > Chitinophagales > Saprospiraceae > Opimibacter. Next base: position 1,783 of record CAYMLN010000016.1, on the reverse strand, counting down.
TGTTGCGCGCCTGGTTGTCCTTGATCGTTGCCGGCAACTGATCCTGGTTATAGAGCCGTGCGCTGTCGACGGCCTTGATGCCGGACAGCCAATGCCCGTTGCGCGGATTCCAGGGTTCGGTGCCCTGCTCCCCATTCTCCCGTCCGACGAAATTCCACATGAAATATCGCCAATACATCCAGTTGATCTGGTAGCGGAAGAGGAACTCGAGGTTGAAGGCCATGCTCGGCTTTCCTTTTTCGTCGCCCATCCACCTGCGGTACAGGGCGGGACGGCTGCCGTCGCTATGGCTGATCCGCGGCAGCAGGATCTTGTCCTCGTCGCGGTAGATGTAACTCAATTTCTGGTCGACCACCTCGTACTTGTCGCCGACGATGCCGTAGCGGTCCTCCTTCTCGGTGTCATACGGCTGCGCCTCGAAATGCGGTCCGCGCAACAGCGGACGCTCGCCATACTGTTCGCGGTTGAGATACGGCATCAGCCGCATCGCATCGCTCGGCGCGTTCATGTTGATGGGCGGATTGGCGTTTGCCCGGATGACCACGACCCCGATCGTCGAGAAGCTGACGCCGAGCAGCATCGCCGCGGTAATGAGTCGCTCGGCCAGCCCGTTGTTGCGCTGGCGCGCCCACCGGATGCCCAAGAAACTGATCAGCGAAAGGATGAGGATGGTGGGGAGGACGCCGGAATGGATCGGGAAGCCGAGGCCGTTGACCATCAGCAACTCCATCTGGGCCCAGAGGGCCGGGATGCCGACGATGATCACCTTTTGCGTAAAGGGGACCATCAGCGTGCCGAGGAAGGCGGCGAGCAGCAAGCCGCCCATGTTCCATTCCTTGTACTTCTTGAAATAATACAACATGCCCAGCGCCGGGAAGGTGAGCAAGCTGAGCAGGTGGACGCCGATGGAAAGACCTGCCGCATAAACGGCGAGGATGATCCAGCGGTCGGCATCGGGGGTGTCCTCCATGCCGTACCACTTGGCTGCCGCCCACACCGTAAGCGTGGTGAACATCGTGGACATGGCGTAGACCTCGCCTTCTACCGCACTGAACCAGATGCTGGTCGAGAAGGCGGTGGCGAGACCGGCGGCCAGGCCGGCGCCGGCGACCACCAGGGATTGGGTGCGATCCATCGCGACATCCCGGCCGACGAGGGCCAGGCGGGCGAAGATCGAGGTGGTCCAGGCGACGAAGGCCGCGGCCAGGGCGGTGCATACGCCCGACATCAGGTTGACCGCAAATGCGATATCCTGCGGGTCGTTGCTCAGGATCTCAGCAAACCAGGTGAAGATGCGGCCGATGAGCAGGAACAGCGGCGCGCCGGGCGGGTGTACGACCTGGAGCTTGTACGCGCCGAGGACGAACTCGCCGCAATCCCATAAACTTCCGGTGCGTTCCGCGCTGAAATAATACACGACCAGCGCGATGGCAAATACCAGCCAGCCGGCGATCTTGGGAAACGATTTCTCGTGATTCATCATGTCGAGGTGTGTCGGGGGGCCATACCTCCCGCCTTTGCCATCAGGCAGGATCGGGTGGCTGGAGCCGTGCGGGCAAAAGTAAGAAAAATGGGGGCAGGGGCCGGGCGGGCAGGGTGGTTTAGGGTTTTTTAACCGGGCGCCTGCATGCTGACCTCAAGACCCATGAAGATTAGTAAATCGAACATAAGGTCCGGAAGTTCGCCGCACCATTGCCGCACACATCGCGGGATAAAGGACATAATACGTGTGGGGATAGCGTTCGGTGGAAGTGACCAGGTGCGGTTGGCAGAGCAGGCGAAG